>NZ_CATJGZ010000128.1:0-124402 GCF_949740115.1 Bacteroides sp. 41_26 | reverse complement strand
CGAACTCGCTTCGCTCAAACAATCGCCCCTTTTTGACGCTTCACTGCGGGCGTTCGCTTGACGGAGAAAAAATGAGGCCGGAGGCCGTTCATCAGCGGATACTGAGGTTTAGGAAGGGGAAGAGATATATGATATTAAAAAGTAAGCATATTGCAATATGATTAATGTAATATAGCATGCTTCTTTAGTAACAAGAAGCATTGTATGCTATCATCCGAATGGGTCCCCCGGCCTCATTTCCGCAGCGTCAAACGGAACGGAGGTGAAAAGCGTAAGAAGGGGCGATTGTTTGAGCGAAGCGAGTTCGAGCCCCTTCAGCTTTTCACCGTAGTGCAGTAGCGGAGGAAATGTAGCCTTGATTTTTTCTTTTGGTATCTTTTCTTTTGCATCAAGGCAAAAGAAAAGTACATCCAATACAACATAACATTATAAACTAATAAATATGAAACAAATAAAATATCCTTCAAGAGAGCAGTGGACCGACATCCTGAGACGTCCCGCACTCAATACGGAGGACCTTTTTGATACGGTGCGCGGCATTATCAATCGTGTTCGTGCTGAAGGAGATGCAGCCGTGATAGAGTATGAAGCTACTTTTGATAAAGCAATTCTGACATCACTTGCTGTGACGGAGGCGGAGTTGGAAGAAGGTGTTGCTCTGGTCAGTGAAGGGTTGAAGGCAGCTATCTCTTTGGCTAAAAAGAATATTGAGACCTTTCATGCTTCACAACGTTTTGTAGGGCGTAAAGTAGAAACAATGGAAGGGGTGACTTGCTGGCAGAAGGCGGTAGGTATTGAGAAAGTAGGTCTGTATATTCCGGGAGGTACAGCACCGTTATTTTCAACAGTATTGATGCTGGCAGTTCCGGCCAGGATTGCCGGCTGTAAAGAGATTGTGCTTTGTACTCCACCTGATAAGAATGGAAAAATCCATCCGGCTATTCTTTTTGCAGCACAAATGGCGGGAGTAAGTAAAATATTCAAAGCCGGCGGAGTACAAGCTATTGCAGCTATGGCTTATGGTACGGAAAGTATACCTAAAGTTTATAAAATCTTTGGTCCGGGCAATCAGTATGTCACGGCAGCCAAACAGTTGGTTAGCTTGCGTGATGTTGCCATTGATATGCCGGCAGGTCCTTCGGAAGTAGAGGTCTTGGCAGATGATTCTGCCAATCCGGTATTTGTGGCTGCCGATCTGCTTTCACAGGCAGAGCATGGAGTAGATAGCCAGGCAGTACTGATCACAACTTCTGAGAAGTTACAGGATGATGTGATGAAAGAAGTGGAACGACAGTTAGCGGAACTGCCGCGTCGTGAAATTGCGGAAAAATCTCTTGCCAACAGTAAACTTATTCTGGTGAAAGATATGGATGAAGCATTAGAACTAACAAATGAATATGGTCCTGAACATCTGATTATAGAGACGGAAAATTATAGGGAGATAGCAGAACGTGTAATCAATGCCGGTTCTGTGTTTCTTGGGGCGTTTTCGCCTGAAAGTGCCGGAGATTATGCTTCGGGAACCAATCATACGCTGCCAACCAACGGTTATGCAAAAGCATACAGTGGTGTAAGTCTGGATAGTTTTATCCGTAAGATTACATTCCAGGAAATCCGTCCGGAAGGTATGAAGGCTATTGGACCGGCTATCGAAATAATGGCAGCCAATGAACAATTGGATGCTCATAAGAATGCCGTATCTGTCCGCTTGGGAGATATCAATTGTAAATCGTAAAATAAATATCCGCATGAAAACATTGCAAGAATTAACTCGTCCGAATATCTGGAAGCTGAAGCCATACTCTTCAGCAAGGGATGAATATAAAGGGGCTACTGCCTCTGTGTTTCTGGATGCTAATGAGAATCCATATAATTTGCCCCATAATCGTTATCCGGATCCATTGCAGTATGAATTGAAAAAAGATTTGGGGAAACTTAAAAAAGCAGCTCCGGAGAATATCTTTCTGGGAAATGGTAGTGATGAGGCTATTGATCTTGTATTTCGTGCTTTTTGTGAGCCGGGTAAAGACAATGTAGTAGCTATTGACCCTACCTACGGCATGTATCAGGTATGTGCCGAGGTGAATAATGTAGAATACCGTAAGGTATTGTTGGACGAACATTTTCAGTTTTCGGCCGATAAGTTGTTGGCAGCCACAGATGACCGGACAAAGCTGATTTTTCTTTGTTCACCCAATAATCCGACGGGTAATGATCTGTTGCGTTCGGAGATAGAGAAGGTGCTGAACAACTTTGAAGGACTTGTAATACTGGATGAGGCATATAGTGATTTTTCGGAAGTTCCTTCTTTGCTTACCAGTCTGAAGGAATATCCCAATTTGGTGGTACTTCAAACGTTCTCTAAAGCATGGGGATGTGCTGCTATTCGCCTGGGTATGGCTTTTGCTTCGGAAGAAATTATTTCTATTCTTAATAAAATCAAGTATCCGTATAACGTCAATCAATTGACACAGCAACAAGCTATACAGATGTTACATAAACATTATGAGGTAGACCGTTGGGTGAAGGCATTGAAGGAAGAACGAAAAGAGTTGGAAAGTGCTTTTGCGGAATTGCCTTGCGTGCTGGAAGTGTTCCCTTCGGATGCTAACTTCTTTCTGGCCCGTGTGACGGATGCTGTGAAGATTTATAATTATCTGGTAGGAGAGGGTATTATTGTTCGCAATCGCCATAATATATCACTTTGCTGCAATTGCCTTCGCGTGACGGTAGGTACACGTGCTGAAAACGGAAAGTTGGTAGAGGCATTAAAGAAATACAAATAATTATTGTAATAATGTGCCAATTAAATAATGTGCCAATATGCCAATTACCATGCGGCATATTTCTATAGCGCAGCCAATTGGCACATTGGCACATTATTACATTGGCACATTATTTAATTGACACATTATTACATTATCATTCCCATGAAGAAAAAAATATTGTTTATTGATCGTGATGGTACGCTTGTTATTGAGCCTCCTGTAGATTATCAGCTTGATTCATTGGAGAAACTGGAGTTTTATCCTAAAGTGTTCCGTAATCTTGGCTTTGTTCGTAGCAAGCTCGATTTTGAATTTGTTATGGTCACCAATCAGGATGGTTTAGGGACCGATTCTTTCCCGGAAGCTACCTTTTGGCCGGCTCACAATTTAATGTTGAAAACTCTGGCGGGTGAAGGCATTACTTTCGATGATATTCTGATAGACCGTAGCTTTCCCGAAGAGAATGCCCCGACTCGTAAACCGCGTACCGGAATGTTGACTAAATACATTGATAATCCGGATTACGACCTGACAGGGAGTTTTGTGATTGGTGATCGTCCTACGGATGTAGAACTGGCCAGGAATCTGGGATGTCGTGCCATCTATCTGCAAGATTCTACTGAGTTACTGAAAGAGAAGGATTTGGAAAATGTCTGTGTACTGGCTACTACTGACTGGGATAAAATAGCCGAGTTTCTTTTTGCCGGAGAACGTAAAGCAGAGGTGCGGCGTACTACAAAGGAGACGGATATCCTTGTTTCTCTGAATCTGGACGGTAATGGTACTTGTGATATCTCTACAGGTCTTGGTTTCTTTGATCATATGTTGGAGCAGATAGGTAAACACTCTGGTATGGATCTCACTGTTAAGGTGAAAGGTGATCTTGAAGTAGATGAACACCATACTATCGAAGATACCGCTATTGCTTTGGGCGAATGTATTTATCAGGCATTAGGAAGTAAGCGGGGAATAGAACGTTATGGTTATGCTCTTCCTATGGATGATTGTCTTTGTCAGGTATGCCTTGACTTTGGTGGACGCCCCTGGCTGGTGTGGGATGCAGAGTTTAAACGCGAAAAGATAGGAGAGATGCCTACTGAAATGTTTCTCCACTTTTTTAAATCCCTGAGTGATGCTGCAAAGATGAATCTAAACATCAAAGCCGAAGGCCAAAATGAACATCATAAAATTGAAGGAATATTCAAAGCATTGGCTCGTGCGCTGAAAATGGCTTTGAAACGGGATATTTATCATTTTGAACTTCCCTCAAGTAAAGGGGTGTTGTAGTAGTGATAAGTGATTAGTGAGCAGTGATTAGTACGATGCAGCGTAATAGCGCAGCCCACTAATCACTAATCACTACTCACTACTCACTGTTTTTCAATTTCTTTCAGCCATGCTGCTGCCGAAGCATCACTTGGCATGCGCCAGTCGCCACGTGGACTGATAGAGATACTTCCTACTTTAGGACCGTCGGGCAAACAGGAACGTTTGAACTGCTGGTTGAAGAAACGGCGGAAGAAGATGAGTAACCATTTCTTGATTGTCTCTTCATCATATACTTCTTTGAATGCCAATGAAGCCAGCATGAATATCTTTGACGGACGAAAACCGAAACGCATGAAATAATAGAGGAAGAAGTCGTGCAATTCGTACGGACCTACCAGATCCTCTGTCTTTTGTTTGATATCTCCATTTTCATCTGCCGGAATTAATTCGGGGCTAATAGGTGTATCTACAATATCGAGTAGGGTAATACATGATGTTTCGTCTACTTCGTTTTCTGCTACCCACTTTACCAGATATTTCACCAGGGTTTTAGGGATACTTCCGTTTACACCGTACATCGACATGTGATCGCCGTTGTATGTAGCCCATCCTAAAGCCAGTTCTGATAAATCTCCTGTTCCGATTACCATTCCTCCTGTCTGATTGGCTATATCCATCAATATCTGTGTGCGTTCGCGTGCCTGAGCATTTTCGTAAGTTACGTCGTGTACATTGATGTCATGGTTAATGTCCTTGAAGTGTTGAATACATGCTTCTTTAATACTGATTTCCCGTACAGTAATGCCGAGTGAGTTCATAAGAGAGATGGCATTGTGATAAGTGCGGTTGGTTGTACCGAAACCCGGCATAGTGACACCAATAATATTTTTGCGGGATAAACCTAATTTATCGAAGGTTTTGACACAGACAAGTAGGGCAAGTGTAGAATCCAACCCTCCTGAGATACCAATTACGGCAGTTTTAGCCCCGGTATGCACAAGGCGTTGTGCAAGTCCAGCTACCTGTATTGAAAAAACTTCTTCACAACGTTCATTCAATGCTGCTTCTTGTGGGACAAATGGATGCCTCTCAAATGTACGTGTCAGGTTCAGTTCTTTGCTGTTTACAAACTCCGTAGCAATACGCACAGGCTTTTTATCTGCCGGAATATTTCCTTTACTTGCTGCGAATGTTGTATTAATACGCCGTTCGGCGCGCAGATATTCTACATCTATTTCGCTAATAATCAATTGCTCTTCAAAACTGAAGCGATCATTGTGTGCCAATTGGTTACCATTTTCATAGATAAGTCCGTTTCCGGCAAAGACTACATCGGTAGTAGACTCTCCGAATCCGCAGGAAGAGAATACATATCCTGAAATACAACGTGCAGATTGTTGGCTGATAAGCGAACGGAGGTAACTGTTTTTACCTATCCCTTCATTGTCGGCAGAAAGATTAAATATGATTTCGGCCCCTTGTAGCGCAAGTGTTGAGCTTGGAGGTATGGTAGACCATAAGTCTTCGCATATTTCAATCCCGAAAATAGTGTCTGATGTTTCGAATAACAGATTTGTACCCATTGGGATGATTTGTCCGCAAAGTCGTACATTGGTTTCTGCTACTTGCAGGGCAGAGGTGAACCAACGCTGTTCGTAAAACTCTTTATAGTTGGGCAGATAGGTTTTGGGGACTACACCCAGTACTTTACCTTTCTGGATAACTACGGCTGCATTGATAACAGTAGAATTTACGATTACCGGCATTCCTAAAATAGAGATGATGTCCAGCTGGCGGGTATTATTTAATATTTGCATCAGTGCCATTTCTGCTTCTTCCAGCAAGAGCTGCTGGCCGAAAAGATCGCCACAGGTGTAAGCGGTAATACACATTTCGGGAAAGGTGATAATCTGTACTCCTTTGCCATCTGCAACTGCTATCAGGCTTTCGAGTTGTTTGGCATTGAAATTACAGTCCGCTATTTTAACGCGGGGCACTGCTGCCGCTACTTTTACAAATCCGTAGTTCATAATTGATAAATATTAAAATGTAATGTATTAACACATTATTATTTGCGTTGCAAAATTAGGAAATTGTTTTGATATATTCGTTTGATAGTATCTAAAAGGATATTCTAATTAATCTAATGCTTGCAGACTACGCCTTGTCTGCAAGGAGGCAAGGCGTAGTCTATATACCTCTTCCGGAAAACAACCTGATTGCACTTAAACTGGTATATTCTGACTACCTACTACCATAATCTGATTACTTGTAAAAAATGTAGCTATTTTTTATAAAATTTATTAGCCAATTATTTGCAGAAATAAAAGAAACCTTTATCTTTGCTTCAAATTTAAAATTGTAATGATTACAATTTTGTATAAATAGAGCCTATGAAGCCATATAACCGATTATTAGAGTACAACATAAAACCTTCCATGCAGCGTATTGCCATTATGGAATATCTGATGGAACATCGTACACATCCGTCGGCTGATGAAATATATACAGCTTTATCTCCCTCAATGCCAACGCTTTCGAAGACAACAGTATATAATACGCTAAAACTGTTTGCAGAGCAGGGGGCGGCTCTGATGCTCACTATTGATGAACGTAATGCTAATTTTGATGCAGATACTTCACCGCATGCGCATTTTATTTGTAAAAGGTGCGGAAATATATATGATTTGGAACTTCCTATTGAAATAAAGGAGGTTATAGGTCTGCAAATGGATGGGCATGAGATAACTGAAATGCATTACTACTATAAGGGTATTTGTAAGAATTGCTTAAAAAATATACGTATTGACTAATTAATTAAAATTAAAGACAAAATGAAGAAATTTAGATGTACTGTATGCGGTTACGTTTACGAAGGTGACGCAGCTCCTGAGAAATGTCCATTGTGTAAAGCACCTGCCAGCAAATTTGTAGAAGTGGTTGAAACTGAAGGTGGTGCACTTACTTTTGTTGACGAACACGTAATTGGCGTTGCCAAAGGTTGCGATGACGAAATGATTAAGGATCTGAACAATCACTTCATGGGCGAGTGTACAGAGGTTGGTATGTACTTGGCTATGAGCCGTCAGGCTGATCGCGAAGGTTATCCTGAAGTAGCAGAGGCTTTCAAACGTTACGCTTGGGAAGAAGCAGAACATGCTTCTAAATTTGCTGAGCTGCTGGGTGACTGTGTATGGGATACTAAGACTAACCTGGAGAAGAGAATGAACGCCGAAGCTGGTGCTTGCGAAGATAAAAAACGTATTGCTACCCGCGCTAAAGCATTGAATCTGGATGCTATTCATGATACTGTTCATGAAATGTGTAAAGATGAGGCACGTCACGGTAAAGGTTTTGAAGGACTTTACAACCGTTATTTCGGAAAGAAATAATAAATATATAGTTCACAAATGAAGAAAAGGCTTGTGTCTGTTTAACAGATGCAGGCCTTTTTTATTAAACTTTCTTAGAAAAAGATTGTAATCACTAAGATACGGTTATATTTGTGCATAAACTTTTAAAAACCACAGATTATGAGGAAAGTACAACTGCTATTATTGTGCCTGTTTATCTCAATGGCTACATTTGCTGCTGATAAAGTGATCCGGTTGCCTAAACCGAATTTGAACCGTAATAGTGAGGTGATGCAAGCATTTGCCAACCGTCATTCTACGCGTGAATATGCTGCGAAAGCGTTAACTCTTACTGATTTATCAGACTTACTTTGGGCTGCCAATGGTATAAATCGTCCGGAAGAAGGAAAACGTACAGCCCCTTCGGCGATGAACAAACAAGATGTAGATGTTTACGTAGTACTGCCTGAAGGTACTTATTTGTATGAAGCTAAAGCTCATCAGCTGAATCTGGTGGCTGAAGGAGATCATCGGGGAGCAGTGGCAGGAGGACAGGCTTTTGTAAAGTCGGCACCCGTTTCTTTATTGCTGGTTAGTGATTTGTCTCGTTTGGGTGATGCCAAGAATACCCATACTCAGTTGATGGGGGCTGTGGATGCAGGCATCGTTTCGCAGAATATTTCAATCTTTTGTTCTGCTGCCAAACTAGCTACTGTACCACGGGCTTCAATGGATACTGCTAAATTGAAAAGTGTATTGAAACTGACTGATACTCAGTTACCATTGATGAATCATCCGGTAGGATATTATAAATAGTGATAAATGATTAGTGATAAGTGATTAGCTAGTTGCGTTATAAACGCTGCATAGCACTAATCACTTATCACTAATCACTTATCATTTATCACTACTCACTGCTTCAACAAGAATTCGTCTATTGCTTTTTTGTAGGTGGCTTTATCTGCTGCACCACGGAAAAGTTGTGGCTCTCCATTCATTGGGATGAATACAAAGAGAGGAATACTTGTTGCATTAAACAAAGCTGCTAATTCCTTTTCTTTATCCACATTAACTTTATAAATTACGATCTTGCCGTCGTATTCCTTTGCCAGTGACTTCATGATAGGTGCTGTCATTCGGCAAGGACCACACCAGTCTGCGTATAAATCAATAATGGCAGGTTTATTACCTTTGTATTTCCATTCTTTGGTGTTCTCGTAATCAAATACATCCTTAATGAACATATCTTTATTCATTACGATTACTTCACCGCTTTTTACCTCTTTACCTTGTTGATCTGCATTTATCTTGCTTCCATCATTGAAAGCGTAAATAATTACGCTGACCATGACAAAAGCTACCATAGCTAATACCTTCTTCATTCTTAATTTTTATGTGAATACTGTTCAATAACTCCTGTTAATTCACTGGCGTGTATCATTCCGGAGTGACGCCATACAGCTTCTCCATTACTGAATAGTATGAATGTAGGTACGGCCTGTATACGGAATCTTGCTGCCAGTTGTTCATGTTGGTCCACATCAATCTTAGCGATGCGGGCTTTATCTCCTATCTTAGCTTTTACTTCTTCAAGAATTGGTTTCATTGCCTTACAAGGACCACACCATTCTGCAAAAAAATCTACTAAAACCGGGACCGGTGACTGTATTAATTCATCAAATTTTTCCATAATTTTCCTTTCTTAAAATGAATTGTCAGCCTCTTCGGGCTGCGAATATAATTACTATTTTAGATATATAACGCCGAAAAACTGATTTTGTTCATAAAATAGTAACTGTAAAGACATCAGCTTGTAATGTGAAATATGGACTTTTGCATATCGAAAAACTGAAATGTTATGCATTTACGCACGTATTATCCTACAGTGGTTCTTTCAGATATTCATCTGGGAACTCAGCACTCCAAAACAGAGGAGGTGACCCGCTTCCTTAAATCAATCAATTGTGACCGTCTGATATTGAATGGAGATATTATTGACGGGTGGCATCTGAAAAAAAGCGGTTTAAGTAAATGGAAGGCTAAACATACGGATTTTTTCAAAGTTATCATGAAGATGATGGAGAACTTCGGTACCCAGGTTATTTATGTTCGTGGTAATCATGATGACTTTCTTGATAATCTGGCACCACTGAACTTTTATAATATACAGATTGTTAAGGACTGCATCTACGAAAGTCACGGTAGACGTTATTATGTGACGCATGGTGACGTTTTTGATAGAATAACTACTCAAATGAAGTGGTTGGCTAAACTGGGCGATACCGGATATACATTTTTACTTTGGCTTAACAAAGTGTATAATGCCCGGCGAATGAAACAGGGAAAACCTTATTATTCACTATCCCAGTCTATCAAGAATAAAGTGAAATCAGCCGTTTCTTATATTTCTGATTTTGAAAAAGAACTGGTAATACTGGCAAAGGCCAGAAAGTGTGACGGAGTAATTTGTGGTCATATTCATCATCCTGCCAATACTTGTTATGATGGAATTCATTATCTGAATTCCGGTGACTGGGTAGAGTCACTTTCAGCATTGACAGAAGATGAGGAAGGAAACTGGAGTGTGCGTTACTTTGATAATGTACTGACGCCGGAAAAAGAACAGGAAGAAGGGGAAACCAAACAAATAACAATAGCCTCATGAGATTTTTATTTATTGTTCAGGGAGAAGGGAGAGGACACCTTACACAAGCGTTGACTCTCGAAGATATGTTACGGCGCAATGGGCACGAGGTAGTAGAAGTGCTTGTGGGTAAAAGCTCGTCGCGTACTTTGCCGGGCTTTTTCAACCGGAATATAAAGGCTCCGGTGAAACGTTTTCTCAGTCCTAACTTTTTACCTTCGCCCGATAATAAACGTGCTAATTTGAAAAAAAGCTTAGCTTACAATCTTATACACTTACCGGAATATGTCCGTAGTATGTGTTATATAAACCAACGGATCAGGAAAACAGGGGCGGAAGTAGTAATCAACTTCTACGAACTTTTAACCGGGCTTACCTATATGTTCTTCCGCCCTTCTGTTCCGTACGTTTGTATTGGGCATCAGTATTTGTTTCTGCACCGGGAGTTTGAATTTCCGGAGAAAGATGTTGTTCAATTATTCATGCTGCGCCTCTTTACACGGATGACGAGCTTGAAAGCGAAGAAGCGTTTAGCTCTCTCTTTCCGTAAAATGCCCGAAGACAGAGAAAATAATCTTGTTGTAGTTCCTCCTCTGCTCAGACAGGAGGTAATTGCTATTCGTCCCGAAACAGGAAATTATATTCATGGTTATATGGTCAATGCCGGTTTCTCTGATAGTGTGAAAGCTTTTCATTCTGTTCATCCGGAAGTACCTTTACATTTTTTCTGGGACAAGGCAGATACAGAGGAGGTGGCTCGGATGGATGAGACGTTGAGTTTTCATCAGCTTGATGATGTGAAATTTCTTAATTATATGGCAGGATGTCGTGCTTATGCCAGTACCGCAGGCTTTGAGTCTATTTGCGAGGCCATGTATTTGGGTAAACCCGTATTGATGGTACCAGCCCATATTGAACAAGATTGCAATGCTTATGATGCAGCTCGTGCGGGTGCCGGTATTGTGGGTGACTCGTTTGCACTTGAACCCTTGCTTCGCTTTGCCGGCAAGTATTGTCCTAGTCGTGAATTTATTTACTGGGCACGTAGCAGTGAACGGCATATTATCTGTGAACTCGAAAATCTGATTGATCATCAGTCAGTAATAAATATACCAACACTTACTAATTATTTACCGATATGAAACTGGATAAAACAGATTATGTGCTTGAGCGTACATCTGATGGCGGTTATTACGCTTGGCTTGCCGTGAATATTCAATGTAATGCGTATGGAGATTCCCCTGAAGAAGCAGTCGATAATTTACAGCAATCAATGGAAGATTTGATTGATGAAATGTATCTGGTAGAAGAATTTATTTGACGGTTTATTACCTGTTACTCCTTAAAAAAGTATACCTTTGAAGGCATAACATGATACTTAATAAGGGTTAGCGACATTATGAATACATTTCCTTCCGGAATTAAATTTAAATATCCATGGCGAAATTATCAGGCGAGAGTCCTTGCCGAACTTGAAAACTTTCTGGATAACAACGCTTTGCATGTAGTAGCACCTCCCGGATCAGGAAAAACAGTACTCGGACTTGAGGTGATGTTACGAATCAATAAGCCTACTTTAATCTTAGCGCCGACTATTGCAGTACGCAATCAGTGGATCGATCGTTTCTGTGAACTTTTTCTGCAGACAGAGGTTATACCGGAGTGGATATCATGTGACATTAGACATCCTTCATTTCTTACTGTTTCAACTTATCAGGGGTTACATGCAGCCTGTAATGACTTTAAAGATAATTGTCGTTCGGGTAGTTGTATGAGGGAGATTGTCCGATTACTTCGTGAACAGGGAATACAGACCGTTGTTGTGGACGAAGCCCATCATCTGAAAAATGAATGGTGGACTACGTTGATTAGTCTGAAAGAAGAATTGAAACCGACTCTTGTGGGACTGACCGCTACTCCACCTTATGATGTATCTGCCAATGAATGGCAACGTTATATTGAGTTGAATGGTCCGATTGATACAGAGATTACTGTTCCGGAACTGATTATCGAAGGAGACTTATGCCCTCACCAGGATTGTGTCTGTTTTTCGCGTCCTTCTGCCGAAGAATATAAAGTGATCGATAAATATCGCAATCAGGTATATGCGCTTTTTCAGGAGATCAAGCAAGATGAAGAACTGATTCGTGCCATGACTTCTCTGTCTGTATGGACTGAGCCGAATAAGAATCTCGACTGGATTTACAGTAATATGCCTTACTACTCTTCTTTACTTATATTTCTGAATACTGCCGGGCTCTCTGTTTCGTCCGAACATCTTGACGTTTTGGGAGACAAACATCCCGATTTTCCAGTCTTTGACTATCAATGGGCACAAGTATTACTTGAGTTTTATCTGCTGAAAGAAAGAGATAGGTTCACCGGATTTGAGAAACACCAGGAAGAACTTGAACACCGCTTACTACGTCATGGGGTAATGGAACATAGGCAGATAACTTTTTTGCAAAATAAAGAGATCACCTCATTGTTGGGCACCAGTATTGAAAAGCTGAATAGTATTTATCAGATTGTGAATTTTGAATATCGTCAGTTGGGACAAGGATTACGATTGGTAGTACTCACTGATTTTATTCGTAAAGAGTTTCTTGTCAATGCCGGGGAGAATACCCTTGAACTTAATAAGTTGGGGGTAATACCCATTTTTGAGAAACTTCGCAGAACGAACTCTGAACACATGAAAATAGGAGTGCTGACAGGGAGTATTATTATTCTGCCCGTTTCTGCCTGCGAGTTGTTTGAGGCTTGTGCAGAAAGCAGGGGAGTGACGAAACTTACTTATAATCCATTACCTTACGATACCGGATACATACAAGTGGCGCTGACTGAAGGGCTGAAAAACGATGTTGTGAAAATAGTGACGGATGTGTTTCAGAAAGGTGGTATAGAGATATTGATAGGTACTAAGTCGCTGTTGGGGGAAGGATGGGATGCACCGGTTCTGAATTCATTGGTATTGGCCAGCTTTGTCGGTTCTTTTGTGTTATCCAATCAGATGAGAGGGCGTGCTATTCGCGTGGAAAAGGGAAACAGGGAGAAAGCGAGTAATATCTGGCATTTGGTTTGTGTAGATCCCACAGTTTCAGATGGGGGAAATGATGTAGAAATGTTGAAAAGGCGTTTTCGCAGTTTTGTGGGAATATCTTATCTCGAAACAGGAGGTATCGAAAATGGAATTAGCCGGTTGGGATTGCCTGCTGACTTTTCCGATACAGAAGCCATAGATGCAGCCAATGACAGGGCTTTTCTACGTGCTTCTCAGCGTGAAAAATTGAAAGATCAGTGGGAACGGGCGTTGGGCAATGGTGTCAGTCTGGTAGAGGAAATAAAGATACCGCGTGATACAGAATGCAGGCATACACATGAATTGCAGCATTTGTATCTGAATCGTACTATATCTTATTTATTGAGCAGTCTTGCCTCCGGTTTATTGATGTTTGGTCAGGAAGTCTTGTATGGTTTGTTCAAAATACGTTTTCGGCGGGTGGAAGAGTTACAATTTGTGTTGGTGATTATAGGACTTGCCGGATTGTTTCTTTTCGGACGTGAAATGTGGAAGGCTTTCTGGTTGTACATCCGTTATCGGGATATATCAAAAGACATTCATAAGATAGGGCAAGCATTGGCATTGGCACTTGCCAGGACAGGCGTGATAAAATCAGAGAAAGTGACTGTGGTTTCGGAACTCGATGAGGATGGTGCTGTGCTTTGCCATTTGGAAGGAGGTACGCGTTATGAAAAATCGATGTTTATTAATGCACTTTCAGAGCTTGTTTCTGTTGTGAATAGTCCCCGTTATCTTATTATTCGTAAAAGTCATTCTTTGTTTCACACGGCTCAGGTAGATTATCACTCTGTGCCCGAGTTGATAGGACGTAAAAAAGAGTGGGCCGCTTATTTGAGTACTCAATGGAGGAGATTGGTTGGAAATAACGAGTTGGTGTATACTCGTATACAAGATGGAAGGAAGATTTAATTGCAAGCTCGTATAAAATCTCTGGCAGCACAATTCGCTGATAAGTCGGAGACGGTGAGTAAATGGCGGTAGTAATAATGGTTCAATGTGCCAATATGCCAATGTGTCAATAAGCTGTGCAGTGTAATAGCGCAGCCCATTGGCACATTGACATATTGGCACATTATATAATTATTCTTTAATATCCAGCTCTTTGATTATATGTGAAGCTCCCGCATACTTTTCAATAATGAAGAGAGTATAGCGGATATCTACACAAGCGGCACGCTGAGAAGAGGGACGGAAGGCGATATCTCCTGTCAATCCTTCATAGTTACGGTCAAAGCCGGTACCTATCAGTTGACCTTTGCCATTGAATACCGGACTACCGGAATTTCCTCCTGTATTGTCAGTATCTACAATGAAGCAAACAGGCATTTCACCATTCTTCATAGCATAGCGTCCATAATCTTTTGCTTCGTATAATTGCTTCAACTTAGCGGGTACAACGAATTCCCAGTTATTAGGGTCTTCTTTTTCCATAGCACCTTTCAGAGTTGTATAATATTTGTATACTGCTCCGTCCGCCGGTTCATATGAGGCTACTTTACCATATGTCAGTCTCAGTGTAGAGTTGGCATCCGGATAAATAGGAATACCTGCTTCCTGACGCATATCCATCATACCTTTCACCCATACTTTGTGGGCAGCATCATAGTTTGTATTAGCATCATGCATTGCCAATGCTGTCTGCATCAATCCGTCGGTGATAGAATGTTTGAGCAGAATCATCCAGTCTTTGTTTATTTTGTTCAGGCTGGGTTTCTGAAGGAACTTTTCAAAATTCTCTTTATTTCCAAAGATAGAATACTTAAAGCAGGCATCTACAAATGCATCACTATCTCCTTTGAAACGGCTGTCTATCACTTTGAATATACTGATTCGCTGTTCCTGGGGTATATAGCCCATATAAGTTTTCAGCATTTGTTTACCTACCAGTTTCTCTACTTCGGGGAAAGGTACAGAAGCGAAATACTTTTCACCTGCGATTTTCAGTTCTTCAGTTGCCTTTTGAATTTCTTCTTTATTTTTTTTCTGTAATGCTGTTGACAGTGTTTTGGTTGACGGTATCTTCATAAAGTCCAGAGCTGTCACCAATGCTTCGTTGATGGCTTGTTGGTGATACATGGCGTCACGACGATGAGCAACGATAGAACGTATCTCGTCAAATGCTTTCTGGTAAGAATCATCTCCTTTATCACGTCCGCGAGCCAATAGTTGCTCTTGTTGTGCACGTTTCGTATCCAGTACTTTGAGACGGATTAACCCCTCGTTCATACCAATAGCATTCTTCCAGTAATTGGCGGATGAAGCATATTTACTGGCATAGTGAATGCGCACGGCAGGATCTTTCAACATTTGTTCCATTAATACTTCCTGACGGTCACCGCGTACATGCTGACGCATGAAGTTGGTGGTCTGCATACGTTCTTCTACCTCGTCGGAAATCATATAACGCCAGTTGCGTCCGGGGAATCCCATAACGAAAGTAAAGTCTCCTTCCTGTATTCCTGCAAGGCTGATTGTGAGATGTTTTTTCACTTTCAATGGAACATTGTCTTTGGAGTATTCAGACGGTTTACCGTCTTTATCTGCGTAGATACGAAACAATGAAAAATCACCGGTATGGCGAGGCCACATCCAGTTGTCTGTATCAGCACCAAACTTACCGATGGAAGAAGGAGGGGCACCTACCATGCGGATATCACTGTACACCGTTTTAACAAAAAGATAATAACGATTGCCTCCGTAGAAGGCTTTCAGTTCCAGTTTGGTTGCCGGGGTTACTTCGATATTTTCTGCTTTGGCAAAACGATCGGCTACTTTCTCCAGGTATTTGGGAGACAGGTAATTGGTTCCGTCAGGATCTTTATCTATCTTCAATTGTTCGTTGACGTATGGTGTGACGTCCAGTATACGGTCGATAAAAGTAATTTTCAGTCCTTCGCAAGGAAGTTCTTCATCCCGGTTCATTGCCCAGAAACCATCTGTCAGGTAGTCGTGTTCCACACTACTGTGTTGCTGGATAGCACCATATCCACAGTGGTGGTTAGTCAATACTAATCCTTCTGCCGAGATAACCTCTCCGGTACAGCCGCCACCAAAGTGGACAACTGCATCTTTAAGTGCAATTCCATTAGGACTATATACTTCTTCAATCGGAATTTCCAGTCCGAGTTCTCTCATAACAGCAGCGTTCTGAGCCTGTAAGTCGGTCAGCATCCACATACCTTCGTCGGCATGTGCTGTAAGGGCCACAAGAGAGAGGGCAGCTATTAATAATTGTTTTTTCATTTATATATAATAATGTGCTAATTTGCCAATATGTCAATGTGCCAATTAGTTGCGCTGTTATGCTGAAGAGCAATTGGCACATTGGCATATTAGCACATTGAATAATTATTCTACAATTGTCATTTCATCAATTAAGTGTCCGCATCCGCCAAGTTTATCGAGGATGAAGAGAACATAACGGATATCCAGGTTGATACAGCGTTGCAGGTCATTATCGAAATTGATATCCCCACTCAACGATTCCCAGTTGCCGTCAAAAGCACAACCAATCAACTCACCGTTCTCATTCAGCACAGGGCTTCCGGAATTACCACCGGTGATGTCATTGGTTGAAAGGAAGCAGACTGGCATATCACCATTAGGCATTGCATAACGTCCGAAGTCCTTCTTTTCGATCAGCTCTTTCAGTTTTGCAGGCACATTGAACTCGCGGTCTTCCGGGTTTTCTTTTTCCAGAATACCATCTGTTGTGGTATAGTATTTATAGAATACACCGTCTCTTGGGCTGTAAGGCTTCACATTACCGTAAGTCAGACGTAGCGTGAAGTTGGCATCCGGATAAGAAGGAACAGGGAGTTTCATTTCGCCCAAGCCACGGATATAAATCTTATGCAGTGAGTCCAGTTTTTCATCTTCAGCCTGAAGTGCTGATCTGAGTTCTATCAGTTTTTCATATTTTCCACGTGAATATTGAGTAGCCAGATCTTTTTGGATGGCTTTTACAGTTGGCTTTTTGATAAACTTATCAAAGTTAGCCTGGTTAGCCATAATAGAGGAGTCGTACATTGCATCAACGAACTTGTTATAATCTCCTTTATATTCTTTTTCAATCGTGTTGTAGAAGTTAGGGCGCTGTTCTGCCGGAATCATTTCAGCATAAAGCGGGAACAAAGCTTTGGCTACTTTACGATCTACTTCGTGGTCATAATCTTTGTCGTGAATCTTGGCAAAGACTTCTTTCAGAATTTTGATATTAGAGTTAACGGCAGAGTCATTCTTTTCTTCCAGTGCTTTTTCCAGTTTTTCCATGATCTGATAAGGACTTCCAAATTCAATGGCAGCAAAGAAAGCTTCTGTCAGGCAAGTACCTTGATAGGTGAGAGGAGCGGTAATGGCTATCGCATCATCAATTTCTTTCACTACATTCATGTAGGCTGCATTGTTTTTTTCTTTGGCAAATTGTGCAAAACGTGCTTCTTGTTCTGCTTTTGTACCCAGTACATCATTATCAATAATGGCTTTATTCATTCCGATAGAATTTTTCCAGTAATTGGATGAACCTGCATATTTGTTGGCATACTGGATACGGGTCTTATCACTAGCGTTCATTACTTCCTTCAATATGTTCAAACGAGCTGTACGTATACGAATACGTGGTTCGTTGATTGAGTTCATACGTTCTTTTACTTCCGAAACTGTGAGATAACGGCTGGTACTTCCGGGGAATCCCATAATCATGGCATAGTCACCTTCTTTCAGTCCTTTCAAAGAGATAGAAAGATGTTTTTTGGTTTTCAAAGGTACATTGTCTGCACTGTATTCAGCTGGTTCGCCATTGGCATCTGCATAGATACGGAACATAGAGAAATCGCCGGTATGGCGAGGCCACATCCAATTATCCGTTTCACCACCAAACTTACCTACTGATGAGGGGGGAGCAGCTACCATACGTACATCCGGATATACCTTCTTATAAAACATGTAGAATTTGTTACCTGCATAGAACGGCAAAGCCTGTGGAACAATACCTGGCTTTTCATTCAGATCACTCTTTGCATAGAGATCTTTTGCAAGTTTATTAAGAAACTCCGGAGTAAAAGATTCTGCTTCTGTGATTTCTTTAGACTCTATCTTCTGGTTTACAAGATCTGTGATATCTTCAATTCGTTCGATAAATGTGAATTTTAATCCCGGAGTTGGTAATTCCTTATCTCTTGAAGTAGCCCAGAAACCGTCTGTCAGATAATCGTGCTCTACCGAACTGTGTTGTTGGATAGACGAATATCCGCAATGGTGGTTAGTCAGGATAAGTCCTTCCGGCGAGATAATTTCTCCGGTACATCCACCACCAAAGATACCTACTGCATCTTTTAGGGATACTCCATTCGGGTTATAGAGATCAGTTGCTTCCAGCTTTAATCCCTGTTTTTTCATCATGTCGATGGAGTTTTGCTGCTGCATCAACTGTAACAGCCACATTCCTTCGTCCGCTTTAACGGAACAAACGATTAGCGCCATTAGCGCCAGTACATAAAGTTTTAGTTTATTCATCTTTTTGATATATGATTTATAAATTATGATTTATCCTTCCTTCTTCCTTCTCCCTTCTCAATTCTCCCTTCTCCCTTTTTAAGGCTTCCATTATATTTGCCGGAGCACGTTTATTCATCAACTCTTTTTTCATGAAATCCATATAGGGTGCTACATGCTGGAAAAATTGATAATAACCTTTGCAAAGGTAGTTCAGTCCGGGTTCTCCGCTTGCTGTTCTTACAAAACGGTTCTTTGGGCATTCTCCGTTACAGGCAAATAAGAACTCACACTCTTTACATTGAGTTGGGAGAGAGCTTTGCTTCATTTGTCCAAAAGCATTCTGCTTTTCGCTATACATCATCTCTACCAGAGTCTTGTTGTAAATATTCCCCAGTTTATATTCAGGGAATACAAAGTGGTCGCAAGAGTATACATCTCCATTGAATTCCATTACTCCGGCATGGCCGCAAGTCTTGGCCATAGAGCAAACACCGGGTTGTTCACCAACCCAATTAGCGAGTGTTGAATCAAATAATTGTATATAGTAGTTTCCTACATCTTCTTTTACCCATTCGTCAAATAAGGTACATAGAAAGTTACCCCATTGTTCCGGTGTAATGGAAAAGTCTGCAAGTTCACCACTTTCTTGTTCAGCAAGTGAAGCCAGGTGACGTCCGTCAGTGTGCTTGAAAATACGTTCTACGATAGGAGCAAACTGTATATAATGACAATCGAGCTCTTTGAAGAAACGGTAAAATTCCAGTGGATAGTCTGCATTATAGTCGTTTACTACCGCCATGGCATTCCACTCCACTTTGTGCTTTTTGAGCAGGTTGATACCCTGCATTACTTTTATAAAAGAAGGTTTTCCCTGCTTATTTTTTCGATATTCATCATGGAATTCCTGTGGACCATCGATAGACACGCCTACCAGCCAGTTGTTTTCACGAAAGAATTCACACCATTCGTCCGTCAGCATAGTACCATTGGTCTGTATGCAGTTATCTATTGTACGTCCTCGGGCATATTTTTTCTGTAGTTCCATTGCCCTTTTATAAAAAGATAAAGGACGCATTAATGTTTCTCCACCATGCCATGTGAAAAGTACCTGTGGCATTGTCTGAGAGTTAATATATTCTTCAATGAACTTTTCCAGAAGTTCTTCACTCATTACATGTTTGGGATTCTCTTTATATAATTTAGCCTTTTCCAGGTAGTAACAATAATCACATGCGAGATTACACACTGCTCCGACGGGTTTTAGCATCACGTAGAGCGGTTTGGCAAAGGGTGCGTAAGTTGACATTCTATTATATTATGAATTATAAATTATGAATCAGAACCGTTAATGTTGACTATTTGTCAAGTCATAGCTTGCAAATTTAGATAAACTAAATGAAAATACATACCCAAAACTGGTGTTTATAAGGATTATTAAAGAAAAGAGTCTTACAAGTTTTAAATATTGATAAAATGTTTCATTCAAATCTGAATCCGTTGTACCTTTGCAACATGAAAACCTACAAACAGATGCGTGTGAGTAAATTTTTGCCTTTATTGCTTTTGCTTCTCGTCTTTACTTCCTGTGGTCGCAAGTATAAGATAGAAGGTTCGTCATCGGTAAGCAGCCTTGATGGAAGAATGTTGTTTATAAAAACATTGCAGGAAGGAAAATGGATAAAGCTTGATTCGGCAGAGGTTATTCATGGATTGTTTTCAATGAAAGGTGCTGTGGATTCTGTGGTGATGGCTACTCTCTATATGGATGATGAGGCTATTATGCCTTTAGTGATTGAAAAAGGCGATATTAAAATAACAATTACCAATACAGAACTGGCTGCCAAGGGTACTCCTCTTAACGATGCTCTTTATGAGTTTATAGATAAGAAAAATGCCATGGATGTGAAGATTGAGGAGTTAGAACATAAAGAAGCTCGCATGGTAATGGAGGGTGCTGATCTTGCTGATATTCATGAGCAGTTGACGAAGGAGGGTGAAGCGCTGATCAATGAGATGAATCAGTATGTTAAGTCGTTTATATCTGATAATTATGAAACAGTGTTAGGTCCCAGTGTCTTTTTGATGCTCTGTAGTAATCTTCCTTATCCCGTAATGACTCCGCAAATAGAGGATATAATGAAAGATGCTCCTTATTCTTTTAAAATGAATAAAATGGTGAAGGAGTTTGTATCTAAGGCAAAAGAGAACATGCAACTTATTCAGGAACACCAACGCTTGGAACAAAACGCTGCTGTAAGTAACTGATCTAAGAGTTTTTTGTGTATTTTTGCACAAAACTCAATATAGACATGTTACGACGTACTACTTATCATTTTTTGTCTTTGCTCATTCTATCCTTATGGGTAATTTCTTGCCAGACGACTCCCGATTCAGTCGTTCAAACACTATCTTTGGTTGAAAAATGCATGGAGGTAGCCCCGGATAGTGCTCTTAATCTTCTAAAACGTATACCCAATCCCGAAGTTTTACATGGTAAAGCCCAGGCAGACTATAGCTTATTGATGACACAAGCTATGGACAAAAACTACATTAAACCGGAATCGGATTCTTTGATTGCAATTGCAGTAGGATATTATGGTTCTCATGATGAGAATTGGATAGCTAAAGGAAAGGCGTTCTTCTATTATGGTAGGGTAATGAAAGAGCTGAATCGTCCGGAAGATGCCATGAGGTATTATTTGAAGGCCAGAAGTATATTCGAAGGGAGCAAGGAGTACAGAATGTTGGGACTTATTTTAGAAGAAATGGGGACATTGAACTGGAACCAGGATCTTGCAGACGAATCTCTTTTAAATTATCAGGATGCACTAAGGAGTTATACTATTATTAATGACGCTTTAGGTATGAGCTACTCATTAAGAAATATTGGTCGTTATTATTTATCTGTAGATAATAACTCAGATAGTGCGTATGTTTATTATCAACGTGCATTATCTGTAGCCCATACTTACAATTGTAATTCGGAATTGTCTATATTGCAGGAATTAGGTGTGTTTTATAGGTTGAAAAAAGATTATAAGAAGACTGAGTATTATTTATTACAAGCTCTTAATTTAGATAAAGACACATCCTTGTTTTCAGAGATATACTTATCCTTAGGTTATACTTATTTATTGATGGATAATAAAGAAGAAGCTGATAAATATTTAAAGAAAGCAACTGAAGTTTCTAATGTCTATACGCAAGTGGATGCTTATCGGCTACTTTTTGAACTTGAAAAACTACGTAAGAATCCTTGGGTGGCTATTGAATATAAAGAGAAAGCAGATTCTTTAAATAGAGAAATTCAAAAAGCAGAGATAAGAGAAACCGTAGCGAGTTTACAGAAGAAATATGAGAATGAGAAATTACAGAACGAAAACCTTCAGTTGAAGATAAAGAATCAAACGATTGTTTGGTTTTGTTTCTTATTGGCCCTTTTGGTTTTTCTTGGTGCTTACTATTTTTATTACAGACAACGTCAGAATAAGAAACGAATACAGGAGATTGAAAAACAGATTGTTGAAAACAGAGAAGAGATAGCACTCTATCAGGAAGAGTTGGTAAATTACCAGGAATTGCAAAGTGAATCAGAGGACTATCGTACTAAGATTGGAGAATTGAATGGAAAAGTTTTGCTTCTGCAAGGACAGAATAAAACGCTAACAGAACGTTTGAATACATTGGGTGGTGATATTGATAATTCGTGTTCGCCTATTGATGCAAGGTATATATCTACATTCCGTATGTTACTTTCGTTAAAGTCTGGTGCTGTGAAAGGAGAACTCTCTCGTCCGGATTGGGAATGTCTGTTTGACTTATTTAATTATTTGTATTCGGATATGCTTATTCGTCTGCAGGAAGAATATCCTGCATTGACTAAACATGATCTTGAAATTTGTTGTTTATTGAAGTTTGGTTTTACTAATGATGCGTTAAAACGTGTCTTTTTCACTACATCTGACTCTATAACTAAAGCCAAAGGTCGATTGAAAAAACGCTTAAATATATCAGCTCAGGAGGATTTAGACCATTTTATACGAAAATACTAAGAAAATAAATTTCCAATTGTCCGGGTCGATAATTTTTTATTTTCTGTAATTGTTTGATATGTAACTGTTTAATTCTTATTGGACTAACTCAAATTGTCCGGGTCGTTTTTTTGCTTTTCTCATCAGTACATCGTACATTTGGAGAAACAAAAAACAGTATATTTATGAAATCACGTTTGTTTATGTCATTATTGGTAGCATTGTTTATGATGAGCAATGTTTTTGCTGGTACTCCTCTTGAAGATGGGTTAGTATTAAAAGGAGAATTCTCTCAGATTGGAACTCGTTCGTTAGATCCTGCTATTCCTATTGAAGCAACTTTCGAAGGAAATGTTTTGATTGTTGAATTTACTGCTCCTGTAGGTGATGTGAATATAGTAATAAAGAATGCCGCTCAAAATGTGTACACCTCTTCTATAGAGGTAACTGCTTGCGGGCAATCACTTGCTATTCCTGTAGAAGATTACAATGCTGGTACTTATACAATAGAATTTAGAAACTCAAAGGATGGTTATGTTTATGGCAACTTTACATTAATGTAATCCATAAATATAATATGAGGAAAATTCTATTTTCTGCTTGTTGCAACACATATACACAGCAAAAGACCTGTGAAGGTTTGATAAAGCTGTTGAAAGATGGACGTTATCAAGTGGACATGGCAGGCGATGTTGCCAAGGAGATGTGGCTTTCTTATAATCTTGCCTTTGCTTTTAATAGAAGAGGTTATGAGAAAATACAGACATTACGCCCTGCCATTCCAATTGTTTATTCGATCTTGGCAGATGATTATGAAGATGAGTTTATAGAAGATGCCACGCAGTATGAACATTTACTGCTCATCGCACCGGAAAAAACTTATTCCTGTGATAGTTGTGTTACAGCTCTTCCTTTTCCGTGGGACGGAGAAGTGGATAGGTATCTTAAATATCCGTATTCCAAGCCTGCTATTCTTGTTGGAGTGGGTAATGGGCGTTCGGCATTAAGAACATTTATTGTTTTGAACACACTGACTCAATATAAGATTAATATCATTTATTCGGGAGAACAGGAACTTTATGATATAGGATATGCATCTCATGTAACTGTACGTGAAGAATTTGAGTTAGATACATTGATACAAAATGCCAGTCTTGTAATAGGTCATAAATATGTGGCTCTGCAAGGAGCTTTACATAAAAAGCCTGTTATCGTTATTGGTGATTATGGATCAGGTGGTTTGTTGACTTCTGCCAATGTAGTGGAACAATATCATAACCACTTCTTGGGCAATATAGGTGGAGAATTGGATGAATACTTTTCTCTGGACCAATTGCAAAAGGAAATAACAGCAGCTTCTAAACTTTCTGTACGTGAGTTGGAGGCCATTGCAGAAAAATTGAAAAAAGAAATGTCAGAGAATAATAGAAAAGTATGGAACATTGTTTCATCTTATTCGATAATACGAAATTCCTAAATCTTACATGTTTTCTAAATTGTAGTAATTAGATTTGATTTGTATAGATTAATACACGATTGGTTGGGGTGTGGGGTGCGTGAGTATCCCACACTTGTTTTAATATATAAAAAGAGTCTGAATCTATTATATATGTCTGTAATACAATACGTTAAAAAGTACGTACTTTTGTAATATAAAGAATCTATTCCCGATATATTGAAAAAATGATATGTCTGTTTCCGCCTAATTTGTATGTTTTTGATATTTGGTTGAGTGTAATACGGTTGTTTATGCTCATGATCAGGATTTGTTTAGTACTGGTATTAAAGGGTAGGGCCCCTAATGATTTTTTAATGTTGGATAAAGCTTTTAATCAATAAGCAGGGGGGGATTATGGAACATCACTGCGTCCCAGTGCTCCACGAACGAAGGCCAGGATAGATGAAATGTTGAAACAATGATGATTTTCCTTTTGTAAGATTATTGTAAGACTTTTCTTTTGTTTTTCTTTTGAGATTTCTTCATTTTTGTATCCTTGATGATGGGGTACTACTTTTATTCTATGAAACAACCCTTTATGATAGGAATTATATTCGGTAAGGATGAATATTTGTAGCTATTTCAAATGCCTGAAGAGGATGTAAAAAGGATATTTGTATGCTGAAAATAGTATACATTTCTATATGTGTGTAATGTGTTGAAAATCAATGTTATATACTATTCTCTTTTTTTCTCTACGAGGAACGGGGCGATTGTCGTAGAGAATTGGAGTGTTTCTCGTAGAGGAAAAAGGCGATCTCCTTAGAGAAACGGGGTGAAAGTTTATAAAATAGACATTAAGTGCAAGGTATAAATAAAAATATCAAGTTTTATTGTAATGAAAAAGGCGATTAGTTTAAAGCAAAAAATAAAGGTGGGTCTTACTGTTATGCAAAAGTGTACACTCTTGTGGTGCAATATTGTACATTCTTGTCATACAAAAGTGTACAATGTAGTATGACAAGAATGTACACTTTTATAATTGCTGATTATCAGATAGATACAATGCCAGGTGTCGACTTCCATCCTTCCTTTGCGGTGAACACTTACAGTCGTTTCAAACAATAAACATTTTAATTATGCCAGTTACAGGTACTTTAACAAATTGACTATTTCTACCGGATTACTTTAAACTCTATCATTTTATGACTTTATAACTCTACCATCACCTGTCACACACACCTCATACAGTGAGTACTCAGCGATCCTGATCTTCATTATTTACCATGCCTTTGTGTTTTTCCGGCAAAGCACTTTCTACGGCAGCGTAGGCTTCTGCCATTGTCTCTTTTATGTTTTCTATCCCTTTGCCTTTAGGCGGGATAGGATCATGGATTGTCAGGATCATGCGGTGAGGGTGAATCCATTTTCCCGTACGGGGAAGGATTTCAAATGAACCATCTATGGTAACCGGAACCACTGCCAGTTGCAAATCGTCTGCCAACTGAAAAGCTCCTTTTTTGAAGTACCCCATATGCCCCGTGAATGAACGTGCCCCTTCGGGGAATACTACCAGTGACACACCGTCTTTCAATGAGTTTTTTGCTTGCCGGATGGTTTCAAGTACCTTTTTCGGTCCCGAACGGTCTACAAAAATATGCCCTGCACTTTCGCACGCTTTACCTACGAAAGGAATCTTTCGCAGACTCTTTTTCATCATCCACTTGAAGTTACGTCCCAGAAAACCATAGATGAGGAATATATCAAAAGACCCTTGATGGTTAGGCACAAATATATAAGACGTACGTTTATGTATCTTTTCACGCCCGTGTACTTTTACCGGAATCAGCAGGAACAGACAGATGAGTTGTGACCATATTTTGCCAGGGTAATATCCCCAGAAGTGTGCTCCACCCAGCAGAGAACCTACAGTTGTGACTATGGCTGTGAGAATAGTCAGCACTAATAATATAGGTAATGCAATGCAAATCTGATAAATATAATACAGTATTTTCATAAGCGTTGGATTTTCGGAGGACAAAGATACAGAATCTCTTTCTATTGTTACGTCTCAAAGTGAATAAAAAATCAGCCAATATCCGTAATGCTGGCAGTTATATGTACCATGGTTGGATTTTACATTTTGATTGTATACTAATAGTTAACTTTGAGAGGGACGGTAGAAGCATTCGTGTTTTTCTTGCTATTTTAAATAAAGTTACTGCAGAAGTTTATTATTTTTTATGTATGTTTGCAAACATAATTATAAAAAAACGATGCAAACAAAGCACCTCTTTTGGGTTATTTGATGAAAAAACTACTGAAATATCTATTATTTGTTTTTTGTAACTTACTTTGGGTGAGTAGCACGGATGCTGCTGTCGATATGAAGGAGAATGCTATTTTACAGAAACAAATCATAGAGTCTTTTCGCAATAGTCTTGGTTTTAGTGTGTTGGAGGAAGGAGACAGTACAGTTATTTATAGTGATAGTCTGCTCTCTGTTCTTGAAAACAGTAAACAATATGATGCCTATTTTGAATTGTCCCGCATCATTATAAAATCTCAGGTACTTAAAGGGGAAACCCGGATGGCCATCGCACATAGTGATGTGATGTACTCAAAAGCCAAAGTACAAAATCATTTTTTAGGATTGGCTCTTTCTCTCAGCGCTATTGGTGAGGTGTATGCTGCTGTTGGAAGAAACAAAGAGGCAGGTGATGTTTATGAGCGTTCTTTAGAAATCTTCGAACGACACAAACTGGATGAGGGAATGAAGAAAACGTTGCTTGTGGAGCTGATCGAATATAATATTCGTATGGAGAATACAGGTGCTACTGCAAAATACCTTGGGCTACTGAGCCAGTATTCTACAGGTAAACAATCAGAGTTGGAACTGGATATCCTGCGCATCTTTAATGCTTATTATAAAACTCAAATCTGGAATTTGGAAGAAGCCGGGCAGTACCTGACCGAAGTACGGGAGCATCAGCAGAAACTAATACCCGCCCTTCAGCAGTATTTTATAGTTGCAGAGGCATTTTATCTGAAGAGAATGGGGAAATTAGAAGAAGCATTGAAGGCATACGACCGTTTTTTCAATCTGGAACATGCCAGTGATAATTACGCATTTTATGTCAGTACGATGAAAGGAAAAGCAGAGTTACTGGAAAAGATGGGACAAAAAGAAGAGGCTGCCAGCTTGTACAACACGATCTATTCTTATATAAACTCTGTGTTCAAGGCAAACTACCCTAAAGAAATAGATCAGCTTTGTGCCCGTTTTCAGGCAGACCAGCTGGCTTATCATATTGAGCGTGCCCGTACTCAATCTCTCCGTTATTATGTAATGGCTGTTGTGGGATGTGTATTGATACTGGCACTATTTATTTTTCTTAGCTGGAAGAAGATATTTCATTTGAGGCAATCAAAGAAGAAACTGGAAGATATGAAACTAAAAGCAGAAAATGCCATTCGTAAAAAGAATCTGTTTCTTTCTAACATGAGCCATGAAGTACGTACTCCTCTGAATGCAATTGTTGGCTTCTCTACACTGATGGCATCCGAGGAAATGGAAGTGGATGAGGTTTCCAGAAAGGAATTTTGTGAGATAATCAAGGTTAATTCTTATCAGTTGTTGAAGTTAATCAATGATATTATTGATTTCTCTGATTTTGATGGTGACAATATCAGTATGAATATCAGGGAATATGACGCCGTGAAGATTTGCCATGAAGTAATAGATACAGTTGCCGCTTCTTATCGGTTACAAGTTGAGCTACGCTTTGATACTCCGCTGAAATCTCTGATGATAGATACCGATGACTCCCGGCTGCGGCAGGTGCTCATCAATCTGATAGTGAATGCAACGAAGTTCACTTCCGAAGGCTCTATTGTCTTGCGGCTGGAACGATGGGACGATGACCGTAATATGGCTCTGTTTTCCGTGACGGATACAGGATGTGGTATTCCGATAGAGAAGCAGAAACTTATTTTCGAACGGTTTGAGAAACTGAATGATTTTGTACAAGGTACTGGATTGGGACTTTCTATCTGTCTGTTGATTATGAAGAGGTTCAAAGGCCGGATATGGATTGATGAAAGTTATACGAAGGGAGCGCGTTTCTGTTTTGTACATCCACTGAAAAGCGGAGCCGACTTATATACCGCAGGTTTATGAAAAGGTTGATATTTGTCTTATATATTACTCTTCTGCCATTGACCTTGTTTGCCGAAAATGATGCAAAGATAGTTTACCGTGACAGTATCTTGGCTGTGGCAGAACGTATACTTTCGGATACCGGCAGGATCTCTTATCTTCAGAAGACGGCTTATTGTCATCAATATCTTCCTTATAATAAGTATTTTGCAGCAGCCCTTTATGAGGAAGCAAAACTTCGAAAGAATCTCTTTTATGAAAATGAAGGAGCTTATTATATGGCCGGCTATTATGATAAAAAACACGATCCGGATAGTCTGGAGTACTGGGTAGGGCAACTGAAAGAACTTGCTTCCCAGGCAGGAGAATATGACTATTATCTGGAACGGAAAGCAGCCCTCAGTCGTGCACTGGCTTCTAAAAGGTTGATAGAAAAGGCGGTATATGTAGCCAAAGAAGTGTTGGACGAAGCTATTGAATGTAAGAGCAATAATGGGAAAATTGCCGCATACAATAGTCTGGGATGTGCTTATTCCGTATCTAGTCGTCATGAGCAGGGACTGGAGGTGCTTTTGAAAGCATATCGGGAGTTTACTCCTGATACAAAGCCCTTTCTGAAAGTAGATGTGCTTTCGCGTATCGCTCAGGTGTATGGGAGTAGAGGAGATGATAAATCAAGAATGGTTTATTTACGTAAAATGAAAAGTCTTCTGCAGGAAGTGATGACAAACGAACCGGAAGCACGGGATAATTGGACCGATCTGGCAATAGATTGTGAAGTGAAGCATGTGTTGCATTATATGGATCAAAAAGATTTTGAACAGGCTCAATTATATATTGAACGTGCACAAGCTTTGCTCAGTCCACATGTCGATTCGGTGTTCTGGCTGAATATACAGCTCATACGTCTCCAATATTTTTCGCGTACAAAAGAGTATGATAAGAGCATTGCTTTAGTGGATGAAGTTACTCCGATTGTATTGAAAAGTTATGTCTCTACATTTGGCAATCTGATCAGCCATAAAGCAGGCACCCAGCAGCGTAAGGGGGATATAGACGGAGCACTTGAAACGTGGCGTTATCTGATATGGGCACAAGACTCGCTGAATAATGCTTTTACTGCCAATGAGTTGCAGCAGGTAAAAGAGATTTATCATATAGATGAACTTCTTTTAGAGAAGCAGAAGATACGGAATACGAATTACATATGGGTGTTCGGTACATTGCTTGTACTCTCAATATTGGCTCTTTTGTTTTATATCTACACGCACTTCCTTTCCGGCAAGATAGCTTTGGCTGAACGGGCGGCAGCCGAAGCGGCAGCCCATTCCGAAGCGGATAACATGGCAAAAGAACGCTTGAAGATGGAAATTAGCCACGATGTTCGTACTCCATTAAATGCGGTAGTGGGGTTTGCAGAACTGTTGTCTGAATCCGAAGAACTTGACAAAGAAAGTAAACTGAGTTATGGGAAGATTATTCAGGAGAATGCAGAACAGTTATTAGGATACGTGAATAATATATTGGAGCTTTCACGACTCGAATCCGGAAAGATACAGTATGAACAGGAACAGGTAGAGGCCATTTTGTTGTGTCGGAATATCATTCGGCTTGCCAATAGCCAGGAGCCCGGGGAGGATAGGATTGTTCTGAAAACAACTCTTGAAAGCCAGATGATTTGTACGGATAAGAAATGGCTGGTGTCATTGTTGCGCGGAGCATTGGCTCATGGGGATAGTAATATGGCTTGTGAGACAATCGTTTGCATTGAGTGGGACAGAGAAGCAGACGTACTGGTTTTCCGTATAGCAGGCACTTTGTTGGCACAGGAAAATTTGAAAGACAAAAAGATATTGATCCGTAATGAGATTAATTCCCATTTTATTCGTTACTTTGGCGGTACTTATACAGTAAGTGCAGAAGCGGATGAAGGCCCGACAGTCATTTTTACTTGTCCGTTGTCTGCACCGGGTAATTGATTTATAATGTAGATATTTTGAATGATACGTATATTGCATACAGCCGACTGGCATCTGGGACAGACCTTTTTCGGTTATGACAGGGTGGAGGAGCATACGCACTTTCTCCAATGGTTGGCCCGTGAGTTAAAAGAAAACAAGATTGATGTATTATTGATTGCGGGAGATATTTTTGATGTTTCCAATCCTTCCGCAGCATCCCAGCACATGTTTTATCGTTTTATCCGTCAGGTGACGGAAGAGAATCCGAAGTTGCAACTGGTAGTTGTGGCAGGCAATCATGATTCTGCTGCACGTCTTGAAGCACCCTTACCTTTGTTGCAGGAGATGCGTACGGAGATTAGAGGTATTGTCCGGAGACATGAAGGAGAGATTGATTATGATCATTTGATTGTAGAGTTAAAGAATAGTGAAGGAGAAGTAGAAGCCCTCTGTCTGGCGGTTCCTTTTTTGCGGCAGGGAGATTATCCGGTTGTTACAACAGATGGTAACCCGTATGCCGAAGGTGTGAAAGAACTTTATGCCCGATTGCAAGAACGGGCGCTGCAACGGCGTAAAGACGGACAGGCTCTTGTGGCAGTGGGACATTTGCAAGCCACAGGGTCAGAAATTGCCGAACGTGATTTCAGTGAACGAACCATCATCGGAGGGTTGGAGTGTGTCTCTCCGGATGCTTTTACAGAGCAGATTGCTTATACAGCCTTGGGGCATATACACAAGTCTCAACGAGTGTCGGGCAGGGAGAATGTACGCTATGCCGGTAGCCCTTTGCCGATGTCTTTTGCAGAGAGGGAGTACCATCATGGAGTAGTGATAGTGACTCTTGCAGAAGGGTGGGCGGTAGAGATTGAGAAGCGGGAATACATTCCGCTGGTAGGTCTTTTGAGTGTACCGCGAGGAAAGGCTGCTACTCCCGAAGAGGTTTTGGAGGAGCTTGCACATTTGCCGTTGGCTTCGGAAGAGGCAGAGGGAGAACAAACAGAGAGAAGTTTACATTTTCCTTATTTAGAAATAAAAGTCCTTTTGACAGAACCGGAACCAATGCTTCGTCAACAAATAGAAGAGGCAATTGCCGATAAGGCGGTTCGCTTGGCACGCATCGTATCTGTTTATCGGCAGGCAGAAGAGAATACCCTGGAAGAAGAGGTGTTAGCTGCCGGACTTCAGGAAATGAATCCGTTACAGATCGTGAAAGCGACTTTTGAAAATATATATCAATCTGAGATGCCGGAAGAACTGGAACGTTTGTTTCAGCAGGCGATGAGGGAGGCGGAATGAAAATACTAACAATACGACTTAAGAATCTGGCTTCTATCGAAGGGACTTTCGAGGTGGACTTCACTGTTGAACCTCTTCGGTCAGCTGGTATATTTGCAATTTCCGGTCCTACGGGAGCCGGGAAATCTACGATATTAGATGCTTTGTGTTTAGCTCTTTATGATAAGACACCCCGTTTCGCTGCTTCGGGAGAGAGTCTTTTTCTTTCGGATGTAGGAGAGAATCAGGTGAATCAGTCTGATGTAAAAAACATTCTTCGCCGTGGGACGGGAGAAGGATTTGCGGAGGTTGATTTTCTGGGGGCGACCGGACGGCGTTACCGTTCCCGTTGGTCTGTCCGGCGGGCACGCAGTAAGGCCACGGGTTCTTTACAACCTCAGACGCTTCAGGTTACTGATCTGGATAAGGAAGAGGATTTGCAGGGTACAAAGACTGAACTTCTGGCGCAACTGGTTTCTCTGGTTGGGCTTACCTACGAGCAGTTTACCCGTACGGTGTTGCTTGCCCAAAACGATTTTGCGACTTTTCTGAAATCCCGTGAATCCGCCAAAGCCGAATTATTGGAGAAACTCACGGGTACTGAGATTTATTCCCGCATATCACGAGAGATATACACTCGTAGTAAAGCGGCTGATGAAGCAATGAATCTTCTCAAAAACAGTATCAGCCTTATTGAGCTTCTCCCGGAAGATGAATTACAAAATCTGCAAAAGGAGAAAGAACGATTGATTCAACTTCGCACTACAGGAACGAAGCGGCTTGCCGAGTTGAATGCACAATTCAATATTGTCCGTTCTCTTGTGGTGAAACAAGAACAACTCGCTAAAAAGCAGCAGGAGGAATCTGTAGAAACAGAAAAACTAAAGAAACTCCACGAAGGTCTGCTTGCACAGACTGGGTATCTTGCTCATTTTCGGGAACAGTGGGAAGCCCTGCAACCCGAATTACTGAAAGCACGTGAACTGGATGTTCGCCTGCAAAGTTTGCAAACTGATTACAAGCAATCTCAACAAACTCTGCAACTCACGCAGAAACAGGTTGCTGATCTTGAGAAAAGACATCGCGTCAGTAGAGAGGCACTGAGCGCTTCTTGTAGTGCTATTAATCGTCTTTTGAAGAGTGAGGATGCATTCAATCCGTCTCTGTCCACAGATCTGGATCGGATAGAGCATATTCTCGTCCGCGAAGAGCAGCAATTAGTTCTTCTTCAAAAGGAAAATGACGACCGTGTTTCCCGGCTTAATGCTTTTGGTATCCAGTCTGTAGGTGAGGAGCAGAATAAACTTTTGCAAGAACAATCCCGCTTGCAACATGCTTTACAAGCCAGTATATTGCTGAATCAGTTGCGTGAAAAACAGAAAGTAATATCTTCAGAGCTTGATACTTTAACTCGGCAATTGCTTGCCAAACAGGAGCAAACTGCCTCTTTGCAACGGCTTTACGAGAATGCCCGTATGGCTATGGGGAAAGATGTAGTGGCTTTGCGTCATGATCTGCGAGAGGGCGAAGCTTGTCCCGTTTGTGGCAGTCTTTCACACCCTTACGGGCAAGACAGAGAAATGGCAGACACGCTTTACCACTCCATAGAAAAAGAATACCGTATAGCTGTTGATGCTCATAAACAGCTCAATGACCGTTGTATAGCTCTTCAACGCGATGTTCGTAATATCATTGCCCAGGAGAAAACTCAAGAAGAGGTACTTGCTGCTTATTCTGAAACAGAACGTACTCCGGAACATTTTGATACTTGTCTGCAAACATTGCGACAACGCTTACAGGAACTGGAGGGTAGAATAAACCAGTATCAGCAACTATATGCAGAATGGCAGCAAAAGGATGAAGGATTGAAGAAGTTGCGCCACCATTGTGAATCGCTCCGTGAGGGAATCACCCGGTCCCGGTTATTGATGCAGCAAGCTGCTGCTATAGCCGAACAATTGGCCATGGTACAACAAACGGAAACGACACAACGCACCCATTTTAAAACAGTCAGTGAGCAGTTGCAGCAGTTACAGCAACAGCGTGCCACCCTTCTGAAAGGAAAACCGGCGGATGAAGCAGAGGCCGTGGTACGCCGTAAAGAGAAGGAGCTGAATGATGCGTTGGAATCGGCCCGTAAATCGGTGGAGCAGGTGCAAACCAATCTCTCAGGTATACAGGGAGAGCTAAAACAACTGTCCCGGAATATTCTTGAACTGAGTGAGCAACAAAAACAGATTGAGAATCCTGAAACATTGTCCGAAGCAATTGCTGCGTGCCAGTCTGCCAATCAGGAAACAGAGCGTCGGCTATCGACAGTAGAAGCCTGTTTGTTGCAGCAAGAGCAAAACAAGAAAAAACTGAAAGAGATAGAAGCTGAATGGAAAGAAAAACAGGCTGTTGCCGAGCAATGGGGGAAACTGAATAAACTGATTGGCAGTGCTGACGGAACAAAGTTTAAAGTAATTGCCCAGAGCTACACTCTCAACCTCTTGTTGCTTCATGCCAACAAGCACTTATCTTATTTATCAAAGAGATATAAGCTCCAGCAAGTATCCGGAACACTGGCTTTACAAGTTATCGACTGCGATATGTGTGATGAAGTGCGTACTGTTTATTCTCTTTCCGGAGGTGAATCTTTTCTTATTTCTCTGGCATTGGCACTGGGGCTTTCATCCCTGTCGAGCAACAATCTGAAAGTGGAATCTCTTTTTATTGACGAAGGTTTCGGATCACTGGATGCCGATAGTTTGCGCACTGCTATGGAAGCATTGGAACAGTTGCAAATGCAGGGACGAAAGATTGGAGTCATTTCTCATGTGCAGGAGATGAGCGAACGCATCTCCGTGCAGATACAACTACATAAATCGGTAAACGGGAAGAGTGAAATAGTGATTAGTTCAGTGTAATAACCGTTATTTCGGGCCATGCGCCGAAGCGGAAAGGCAATCCGACAAATCCCAACCCTACGTTTACGTACAGGTTTCGCCCCTCTTCAGAATACATTCCGCTCCATTCCGGATAGACAAAAGAGGAAGGGGAATGGTGTCCCAATGCCATTTGCATGGCATGTGTATGTCCTGCCAGCATCAGGTCTATTTGGGATTGGGGCAATACTTCCCGCCGCCAATGTGTGGGGTTATGGCTCAACAATAGCTGAAACATACCTTCGGTTCCCTGCATTGCCTTGGTCAGATCACCATGTTGTGAGAAAGGCGGTTCGCCTTCGTTTTCTACTCCAATCAGGGCGATACTGTCATTGCCCTGATGCAGGATAACATGCTCATTGTTCAGCAATTTCCAGCCCATTTCTGCCTCACGTTTTTTCAGATCGGCGAGATTCTCGACTTGCGCACGTTGGCTCTCCCACTTGTGATAAGGTCCATAATCGTGGTTTCCCAAGATAGAGTAAACACCATTTTTGGCACGTAATCCGGATAGGATTTGCTGAAATCCGTCCAACTCTTTCGCTTGATTATTCACCAGGTCTCCGGTGAAAACAATCAAGTCCGGATGCTGGGCATTGACGAGATCAACCATACGTTGCAGTGCCCGCGCATTTCCTTCCCAACTACCTATATGTATATCTGATAGTTGAACGATACGATATCCTTTAAAAGCTGGTGGCAGTTTAGAGGAGTAATAGGCAACTTCTTTCACTTCAAACTGAGTTTTACCAATCAGGGAGCCGTACAGAATAACTCCTGCATTGATTGCGGCAAGCACTAATCCGGCATATACAAACGGTGTTTTGGGCCAATGTAACAGGTAATTGAACGGAAGTCCGATAACTGAACACAACATAAAGTTCAATTTAGGCAATGCGAACAGGAACAATACAACGGCAAACCAGCCGATCTCCCGCATGTGCTGACTTACGAAGTCTTCGGGAGTAAAGAATGTGAGGTAGATAAGTCCTGCTAACAGGAAGAAGGTGGGAGCCCAATAAAGCACTTTTAAGACCGGATGTACCATTTGTCGTGCGATAAACATCTGGTAGATATAGATGTCCGGTAAAATAACTATTAGTGTTAGAAAAATAAAAATTCGTTGTAACATATGTATGATTATTGTTTTTGATACGAAAGTCTCCTCCGTTTTAATAAACAGAGAAGACTTTACTTTGTTAGAGAAAATAGAGAGAGTATGGTTTAAGTTAATTATTATCTTTCAGTTCTTTTAACTCTCCGAGATTTTTCTTTATCTCGCGAAGCCGGTTCAGATTTTTACGATATATCCAAAGCGGGATAATGATGCATACGGTCCATATAATGAAAAAGAAAATGATCATTCCGGTACCGTGTTGCCACACCTCCCGATAGAAGAAAAAGAACACAGCCATGAATAAAATGAAGCCTATCCCTATCATCCGTTCACGAATCACCCATCGGTGAATGCGGTTGAAACGGGATATAACGGTCACAAGTGGTAATTCATCTATTGAGGTATTACTCAAATAACGGGAGCTAAACAAGTCCCATCCCAAAGCTGGTACCAATGCTATCAGGATAATCTGATAATAAATATCCGGAAATACGCCATCGTATATGAACGTAAACAGGAGTAGTGCGATAATTGTCAGTGAAATGATACGTAGTCTTTTGTTAAGTCGACTCATTTCGTTGATGTTTTTCGTCGCATGATTAATGAGCTGGGATATTTCTTCATCTTTGACCAGCTTCTTATCTTTCAGATGTTCGTCCAGTGCATTCCATGATTTCTTAAGTTCATCCAGTTCCATCTATTATTCCTCCTTCTTCATTTTTTTAAGTTTGTCTTTAATTCGGCTCAGTTTGGTTGCCACATTTGTCACGGTAAGCCCAGTGATTTCGGCCATTTCTTCATAGCTTTTTTCTTCGAGATAAAGCAGAATGATAGATTTATCGAGTTGCCCCAGTTGGTTTATCATCCGGTACAATTGCCTTAGCATTTCCTGGAGTGGGTCATTGTCTTCGGTCATCCAGTCGGCTTCGCGGCTCAGCGTTACAAACTCCGGTACGTTTTTTTCTTTGCGGATAAAGCTGATACAAGTATTTAGTGCAATGCGGTATATCCAGGTTGATATTTTGCATTCCCTCCGAAATTTTGGATAAGCTCTCCAAAGATTGAGCACCACATCCTGGTAGAGATCATTGAGCGTAGCATTGGGAGTAGTATAAAGGTAGCACACCTTATATATAACCCGTTCATACTCCCGGATGACCGATAGGAATTCCTGTTCTACACTTTCGTTGACTTGCGTGGCTTTTGAATCCATTGGCTTTTTTCTCGATTGCTTTTTAGATTGTTAGTCGTTGGGGGATAAGAAAAATCACAGCGAGATGTGCAAAGATAGGAAGTATTTTTATGAATGTTAGAATATATGCCTTTTATATTTTGATGGCAAACTTAGTATTTTAACAGTGACTTAAAATGCATATTAACAGTGCGTTAAATACGTACTTTTGTAGTATCAAAGTACGTACTTTCTTATGGCTTGATTATCAGCCTTATTCAACTAATCCTGTAAATTTGCTGCCAGGAACTTTCGCATTTCTTCTACTGATTTTCCCCGGCGGGTTGCGTAATTCAGTAACTGGTCTTCTCCGATTTTGCCGACAGAGAAGTATTCGGAAGCAGGATGTGCAAACATCAAACCACAGACAGAGGCATGCGGATACATGGCCCCGTTTTCTGTAAGTGATATACCGATCTGCCTCATATCTAAAAGCTCGTTGAGCAGAAAGTTTATTGACTGATCGGGGAGGGAAGGGTAGCCTACAGCCGGGCGAATGCCTTGATACTTTTCTACGAGCAATTCGGGGATGGTCAGATTCTCTTCTTTGGCATATCCCCAGACTTCTTTGCGCACATATTCGTGCATCTTTTCTGTTGCAGCTTCTGCAAGGCGGTCGGAGAGGGTTTGTACAAGGAGGTGTTTATATGGATCTTTTTCATAAAGCCCTTCCATATCTGCATCGATTGTGGAGGCAAAAGCACCCACAGTGTCGGTTATGCCAGATGACAAGGGGCGGACAAAGTCACTCAGGCAAAGGAATGGACCTCCTTCGCGTTTTTTAGCTTGCTGGCGAAGCAGGGGAAAAGTAATGCCGTCCAGTATCAGGTTGTCATCCTGTGAATTTGCCTGGCAGAGCTTAAAGATTGTTTTTACTTCAAAATCTTCGTCCAGTAAGTTCAGCATCCGATTGGCTTCTTTGAGGAGTTGCATAGCTTCCGAAGCCTTGGGGCGTTCTTCTTCCGGAAATGATGTTAGCCAGGAAGCACGGCAAACATCGCACCCATGTATATCGGCTATCGCAGCAAAACGGGGTTGAAAGCCCCATGCATGAAAGAAGTAGATCCAATTGATATAGGGACTGACTTCGTGAATTTTATATGATACTATTGTTGACAAGTTTTTAATAATAAATGGTCGGTGAATAGTGATTAGTGAGTAGTGATAAGTGATTAGTACCATGCGGATCACAGCGCAGCTACTAATCACTAATCACTAACCGTTTATCACTAATTTCTAAATCTCAATTCCTGTCCACGATAATTTTCGTCTACCGTTCCATCGGAATATAACAAATGTCCGTTGGCAAAAGTTTTTTCAACCTTCCAGCGGAAAGTATGTCCCTCTAACGGACTCCATTGGCATTTGCTAAGAATACACTCTTTATTTACAGTCCATTCGCTATTGGGGCGAACGAGTACCAGGTCGGCCTGATTGCCTGTCCGTATGTAGCCACGATTATGTATCTCGTATATTTCGGCAGGGGCATGGCACATTTTTTCTACTACCTTTTCAAGGGTAAATATGCCTTCATCTACCAGTTCTAACATACTTACAAGGGAGAATTGTATCATAGGCATGCCGGATGCTGCTTTTAAGGCACCTCCTTCTTTATCGGAGATCAGATGAGGGGCGTGGTCAGTGGCAATTGAATCAATAAGTCCGGAGTTTACAGCATCGCGCAGCGCATTTCGCTCTTTCTTTTTGATAGCAGGATTACACTTGATACGTGTGCCCAGTTCCTGATAGTCACTGGAAGCAAATAGCAGATGGGCAACGCATGCTTCGGCCGTTATTCGTTTCTCTGATAATGGAATATTCTCGAACAGTTGCAACTCTTTGGAAGTAGAGATGTGCAGTATATGCAGACGGGCATCGGCTATACGCGCCAGACGAACAGCAAGCTCGGAAGACTGATAACAGGCTTCCGACGAACGGATATTGGGATGATACTTTAACGGTACATCGCCATCTACTCCGTATTTTTCCAGATATTTGACTGTGTTGTCTTTGATGATAGATTGATCTTCACAGTGGGTGGCAATCAGCAGATCGGTTCCGTTGAATATATTCAGCAGACTGGCCATCTTGTCCACCAGCATATTGCCGGTACTCGAACCCATGAATAGCTTGACACCGCATACACGGTGCTTATCCAGTTGTTCGAGCAGAGGATAGTTGTTGTTGGTAGCGCCAAAATAACAGGAGTAGTTTACAGAACACTTTTCAGCCAGATGGTCGAGCTTGGCGTTCAGGGCATCCAGCGTTGTTGTTTGCGGACTGGTATTGGGCATATCCATGATAGATGTTACTCCGCCGGCGGCTGCTGCCCGGCTTTCGGTGGTGATATCTGCTTTGTGAGTTAATCCCGGATCACGGAAATGAACATGACCGTCGATAACTCCGGGCAGTAGATAGCATCCTGTTGCATCGATTATTTCGTCACAAGGAACGGCAGATTCCTGATTCTCAACCAATATTTCCGCTATCTTTTCTCCTTCTATAATCACCGAACCAGGTACTTGAAGCCCTTCGTTTACAATGATTGCATTCTTTATAAGTGTTCTTTTCATCTGAAATCTACAATTTTAAATTACCCATTAGACTTAGTCGTTCACTGTTTATTGTTTCCCACTTTTTGGGGATACTTATGAAACCAACTGTTTAGTTTCAGCTTGATTACTCCAAATACAGCTTCGCCAAAAATACTACCGTTCATTTTGGAGGTACCCAGTTCCCGGTTGATAAAGATGACAGGGACTTCGATTATTTTGAATCCGCATTTATAAGCCGTAAACTTCATTTCTATCTGAAAGGCGTATCCTTTAAACCGGATATTGTCCAGGTCTATGGTTTGGAGTACACAACGTCGGTAACATTTGAACCCGGCAGTGGTATCGTGTACCGGTATTCCGGTTATGAACCGGACATATTTGGATGCGAAATACGACATAAGAACACGTCCCATAGGCCAGTTTACTACATTTACTCCACTGACATAACGCGAACCGATTGCCACATCGCCTCCTTCTTCTGCACAGGCTTTGTACAAGCGGGGCAGATCTTGCGGATTGTGACTAAAGTCGGCATCCATCTCGAAGATATATTCATAATGGCGGGCAAGTGCCCATTTAAAACCTGCAATATAAGCAGTCCCCAATCCGAGTTTACCTTTGCGCTCCACCATGAACAGACGTTCGGGGAACTCCTCTTGCAATTTTTTCACGATGGCGGCTGTTCCATCCGGCGAGCCGTCTTCGATGATGAGAATATGAAACTCTTTTTCCAGCCCGAAAACAGCACGGATAATATTCTCTATATTTTCCCGCTCGTTGTAGGTTGGTATGATAACAATGCTGTCCGATGGTGTGTGCATAATCGTATCTGTATTTGCAGACAAATGTAACGCTTTTCCGTTACTTACCGAAAATAGTGTATCAAAACTAAGGATAATTTAGTACTTTTGCGAGGATTTTCACCACGGAGAGCACAATTATCTTACAAGGGTTCTATTTTTTTCTTAAAACTCAGTGGGACTCTTTGGCTCTTTTGGCGAGTTAAAAACAGGAACAATGACTATCACCGAACTGCAACAACAATACGCCTTTCATCCCAACGTGACTGTTATGTGTCAATTGCTGAAAGACGTTTCTGTAAATCATATTTTTTGTGGAGGATTGTGCGCTTCTTCTGCTTCGCTTTTTTCATCAGCGTTGATACAGAAAAGTCCGTCTCCTTTTGTGTTTATTCTGGGCGATCTGGAGGAAGCCGGTTATTTTTATCATGACCTGACACAGGTGTTGGGAGGGGAGCAAGTGCTTTTTTTCCCTTCTTCTTTTCGTCGTGCCATCAAGTATGGTCAGAAGGATGCAGCCAATGAGATACTCCGTACCGAGGTGCTCAGCCGTTTGCAGAAAGGAGAAAAGGGCTTGTGCATTGTTACCTATCCCGATGCATTGGCGGAGAAAGTTGTTTCGCAGGAAGAACTGGACGACAAAACTCTTAAGCTGAATGTAGGTGAGCATGTTGACTCCGGTTTTATCACGGAGGTGTTGCATAGCTACGGTTTCGAATATGTAGATTATGTCTATGAACCGGGACAATATGCTGTACGTGGTAGTATCATTGACGTTTTTTCTTTTGCGTCGGAGTATCCCTATCGTGTCGATTTCTTCGGAGACGAAGTAGAGAGTATCCGCACATTTGAGGTCGATACACAGCTGTCGCGTGAGAAGAAAAATAGCATTGTTATCGTTCCTGATCTGGCGCTGGCAGGGGCAATGTCTTCTTCATTCCTTGATTTTATTCCGAAAGATACGATATTGGCCATGCGTGATTTTCTTTGGTTGCGCGAACGTATTCAGACTGTTCATGATGAGGCATTGACTCCGCAGGCACTTGCAGTGCAGGAAGCCGAAGAGAATGGGGGGATTAAGCTTGAAGGGAAATTAATTGATGGTGCCGAATTTACCGTTCGCGCTCTTGATTTCCGAAGGATGGAGTTTGGCAACAGGCCCACCGGAACACCGGATGCTACGATTGAGTTTGAGACAACGGCACAACCTATTTTTCATAAGAACTTCGATCTGGTAGCCGCTTCTTTCAGAGAATATCGTGAGAAGGGGTATTCGCTTTATATCTGTAGTGACAGCAGGAAACAGACTGAACGCATACGGGCTATTTTTGAAGATAGAGGTGACGAGATACCTTTTATTGCAGTAGAGCGTACTTTGCACGAAGGGTTTGCCGATGATGCCCTGCGTCTGTGTATCTTTACAGATCATCAGTTGTTCGACCGTTTTCATAAATACAACCTTAAAAGTGATAAAGCCCGTTCGGGAAAAGTAGCTCTTTCGCTGAAAGAACTTAACCAGTTTACCCCCGGTGACTATGTGGTGCATACCGATCACGGGGTGGGGCGTTTTTCAGGATTGGTACGTATCCCTAACGGTGATACCACTCAGGAAGTCATGAAATTGGTGTATCAGAACGAGGATGTGGTTTTTGTGTCTATCCATTCGTTGCACAAAGTATCGAAGTACAAAGGTAAAGAGGGAGAAGCTCCCCGCTTGAATAAACTGGGTACGGGTGCTTGGGAGAAACTAAAGGAACGTACTAAAACCAAGATTAAAGATATTGCCCGCGATTTGATTCTGCTTTATTCAAAGCGCCGTGAGGAAAAGGGATTTGCCTATAGTCCCGATAGCTTTCTGCAGCGTGAGTTGGAGGCTTCTTTTATTTATGAAGATACGCCCGACCAGAGTAAGGCTACTGCCGAGGTGAAGGCAGATATGGAACGTGATCGCCCGATGGATCGTCTTGTTTGTGGGGATGTGGGTTTTGGAAAGACAGAAGTGGCTATCCGCGCCGCCTTTAAGGCAGTGGCCGATAATAAACAGGTGGCAGTACTGGTACCTACTACCGTGTTGGCTTATCAGCACTTTCAAACCTTTCGCGAACGACTGAAAGGACTCCCCTGTAAAGTGGAGTATCTGAGCCGTGCCCGTACTGCCGCACAAACAAAAGCGGTACTTAAAGGACTTAAAGAAGGAGAAGTGGGTATCCTTATCGGTACGCACCGTATCCTGGGTAAGGATGTGCATTTCAAAGATCTCGGTCTGCTGATTATTGACGAAGAACAGAAGTTTGGTGTATCTGTAAAGGAGAAACTACGCCAACTGAAAGTGAACGTAGATACGCTGACTATGACGGCAACGCCTATCCCGCGCACGCTCCAGTTTTCGCTGATGGGAGCACGTGATCTGAGCGTGATATCTACCCCGCCGCCCAACCGTTATCCTATACAAACGGAACTGCATACTTTTAATGAAGAGATCATAACCGATGCTATTAATTTCGAAATGAGCCGCAACGGGCAGGTATTCTTTGTAAACAACCGTATAGCGAATCTGCCGGAACTGAAAGCTATGATACAACGGCATATTCCGGATTGCCGCATCGCTATCGGACACGGGCAAATGGAGCCTGCCGATCTGGAGCAGATTATCCTCGACTTTGTAAATTATGACTATGATGTGTTGCTTGCCACTACGATTATCGAGAGTGGAATTGACATCCCTAATGCCAATACCATCATCATAAACCAGGCGCAGAATTTTGGTTTGAGTGATCTTCACCAGATGCGCGGGCGCGTGGGACGTAGCAACAAGAAGGCATTCTGTTACCTGCTTGCCCCTCCGCTTTCGTCACTTACTCCTGAGGGGAGGAGACGATTGCAGGCTATCGAAAATTTCTCCGATCTGGGGAGCGGCATCCACATTGCCATGCAGGATCTTGATATCCGTGGTGCAGGAAATATGCTGGGGGCGGAGCAAAGTGGTTTCATTGCCGACTTAGGATATGAGACGTATCAGAAAATCCTTTCAGAGGCCGTGTATGAGTTGAAGACAGACGAGTTTGCCGAGTTGTATGCCAACGAGATAAAAGGTGAAGGAGCTGTCAGTGGCGAGCAGTTTGTGGATGAGTGCCAGGTGGAGAGCGATCTTGAATTGTTGTTACCTGCCAATTATGTCACAGGAAGTAGTGAACGCATGTTGCTGTATCGCGAGTTGGACGGTTTGACTCTGGACAAAGATGTGGAGGCTTTTCGTTCGCGGCTTGAAGACCGTTTTGGCCCTGTGCCTTCCGAGACGGAGGAACTGCTTCGTATCGTTCCGCTTCGTCGCCTTGCAGCCCGTCTGGGAGCGGAAAAGGTATTCCTTAAAGCAGGACGTATGACGTTGTTTTTCGTATCCAATCCGGACAGCCCGTTCTATCAGAGCCAGGCTTTTGGTAAGGTGATAGATTATATGATGAAGTACACCCGCCGTTGCGATTTGCGCGAACAGAACGGACGCCGTTCGATGGTAATAAAAGATATCCCGAATGTAGAGACTGCCGTGAGTATATTGCAGGAAATGGTGGCTTTACCGGTGAAACAGGAAGAATAAACCTACCCGTGTCTGTGTGCCTTGTAGAGTCTGTTTGCAGAGTACGCCTTACCTGTTTGTAGGCAAGGCGTACTCTCCATGCAGGCAAGGCGTGTACTGCAAGCAGCATAGTATGATACTGTATTCTATCTCTTTCCGTACAGTTTCTCTATCAGGTCCTGGCGTCCGATGCGCCGCAATTCGTTGATGATATTCCGGCGTTCTTCCGGTTTGTACCAGAAGAAGAACTGGCGTTGTGCCAGTTTCTCTCGTTGTGTTTTGGCACTGAATATCGGTTCCAGTGTATAGGGGTGGAATCCGGTATACCATGCTTCTGTTGCAACGGTCATCGGGGTAGGGGTGAAGTCCTGTACTTGCTCCAGATGAAAGTCCAGTCGTTTGGTGATGATGGCCAATTCAGCCATGTCCTCTTCCTTGCAGCCCGGATGGCTGGAGATGAAGTAAGGAATGAGTTGCTGTCGCAGGTTTTTCTCGGTGTTGATGCGGTCGAATATCTTTTTAAACTCTCCGAACTGGCTGAACGAGGGCTTGCGCATAATATTGAGAACGCGGTCGCTGGTATGTTCCGGTGCAACTTTCAGTCGTCCGCTAACATGCTTCTCGATCAGTTCGCGGGTATATTCATTGGTACTGCGATTTACTGCAGGGTCTTTACTTTGATGCAGTAGCAGGTCATAGCGTACCCCGCTACCGATAAATGATTTCTTAATGCCCGGCAGTGCATCTACTGCATGATAGATATCAAGCAGGGGACGGTGGTCTGTATTCAGATTCGGACATATTTTGGGATGGATACATGACGGGCGTTTACACTTCCGGCAGACTGTTTCGTCTTTTCCTTCCATCTTATACATATTGGCCGAAGGACCTCCCAAATCACTAAGATAGCCTTTGAAGTCCGGCAATTGCATCACCTCTTTTACTTCTTTGAGAATGGAATCCTTGCTGCGGCTTACGATGAATTTGCCCTGGTGTGCCGAAATGGTGCAAAAGGCACAACCTCCGAAGCATCCCCGGTGGATGTTTACCGAGAACTTAATCATATCATAGGCGGGGATACGCTTTCCTTTATACTTGGGATGCGGCAGGCGGGTATAGGGTAGGTTGAACGAGTGGTCCAGTTCCTCCTGCGTCATGGGCGGATAGGGCGGATTGACTACTACAACCTGTTTTCCTACAACTTGCAGGATACGCGCAGCGGCATATTTATTCGACTCCTCTTCGATGTGGCGGAAGTTAGCGGCCTGCTTTTTCTTGTCTTTCAGGCATTCTTCGTGCGAGTAAAGTTCGATATCATCTTCCGCACGGGTTACGTCTTCCGTATTGTTTCGTAAATAAGCTGTTTGCAGTAGGTCGGTCGGCATCTCATGGGTGGTTTGCAGTCGTTTGCAAAGGTCGGCAATAGGCTTCTCTCCCATGCCATAGATGAGCAGGTCGGCACCACTGTCACACAGGATACTTTTCTGTATTTTATCCTGCCAATAGTCATAATGACTCAACCGGCGCAAGCTTGCTTCGATGCCACCCAGTACAACGGGAACATCCGGGTATAGCTTTTTCAGTATCTGGCTGTATACAATCGAAGGGTATTCGGGACGCATATCCGGGCGTCCGTCCGGAGTATAGGCATCTTCACTGCGAAGGCGTTTATTGGCAGTATATTTGTTTACCATAGAATCCATACATCCTGCCGAAATGCCAAAGAACAGACGGGGGCGTCCCAGCTTCTTAAAGTCGCGCAGATCATCGCGCCAGTTAGGTTGGGGGATAATGGCTACCCGCAATCCCTGTGCTTCGAGAATGCGGCCAATCACAGCCGGCCCGAAGGAGGGGTGGTCTACATAGGCATCTCCACTGAATAGGATGACATCGAGTTCATCCCATCCGCGCAGTTCTACTTCTTTCTTGGTAGTGGGCAGCCAGTCGGTAAGTCGGTATTCTTTCATGCTGCAAAGATACGGATAATTTATAACTGCACATTTATTTTATGTGAAAGGATTCCATAAATCGGGTGACGGCAGGGTAGTTCGTTCTTACTCCACGTTGCAGTGCGGCCATCAGAATATATATCTTGCGATTTTTTAAAAACATGTGATAAAGAAGGGTCTCGGTTGTATTACCACTTTGTACCGTAATGGCTATTCCTTGTAGATTGCCTCTTTGGATTTCTTCTTTCTTTATTAACTTCCCGTTAGAAGTACTTACCATCGAGTGAACGAAATGCTGCAATAATAAATTCACCGTTTCGGCTGACATCGTTTCCGGAATGGTTTCTGAAAGAAGTGCCTCTGATAGTTTATAATAACTCACTGAGTCTTCATATTGATACATCTTGATGGTTTCTTCCTCTTCGCCAATCCAGATAGTTACCTCTTTTTCTTTTTGGGGAGTTGGGGCATATGCTTCTATTGCATATATCATTTCGGGTTCCGGATTATCTATTTTATATACTTCGGGTGGATAAGGAAAAAGGATGCTACAACTTAAACTATCAAGACTGATTTTCTGTATCTCTTTGATATAGTTGTCGATATAAAAACTCTGAATAAATTTTAGGCATTCGTAGTTGAATTCCTGGTCTTTTTTACAATGTATCTCTGAGGTATATACCTTGTTCTTGCTATATCCAATAAAGAAAAGAATGTATTCTCCATTGATATTTTTCAAAGTATATTGTGTAATAGGAACTCCCCCTTTGGAAAAGATATTCTTGTCCATGAGTTCCAGATTGCTTCCATGCAGCTTCTGGGTGATAAGTTGCATCTCTTTCTTTTCTGCATATCCTGAATCAGATGGGTTTGTTGTTTCCCAGATACTGATGAGGTAAGATTTATTGGGATGTTCTTCTTCCTCTACTATATTTTCAAAACGATAGTTCTTTTCCTCACCGTCTAATTTAGTAGTGGCTGTGGGTTGTTGGTAAAAAGAGGCACTAATCCCTAATTTCTCTATCTGAATAGTATGCCACTCTCTATCATCCTGCGCTTTTATGGTAACGGATGTAATGAAGGAGAACAAAGTTAATAGACAAGTCAGTGATTTCGTGTGTTTCATAGATAGATCGTTAAGATTGAATTAATGCATTGATAAAGCAGAAAATGAACCAGCCACATATGGTAACTTTTAGTACAGTACCCATTAAGAATCCCACAAAAGCTCCAAATCCGGCTTTGAGGGCGTGATGTGTCTCTTTCCCTCCTAATAACTCTCCTATAAATGCTCCGGCAAACGGACCGATGATAACACCCCAGGGAGGAAACAGGAAAAGTCCTGCGAAAGTACCGATAATACAACCCCAGTTACCCCAACTGGTGCCACCAAACCGTTTCACCCCGAACATCGGGATAAAATAATCGAGCACCTGAATAGCTACGACAAGCAGCAGCCACAAGAAAAGCTGAGTTATTGTGAATTGTACTTTGTCGGTGAAGTGAAGCAATACCAAAGCCATATAGGCGATGGGCGGACCTGGAAGCATCGGGACGATGCACCCTATCAGTCCTGCCAACAGGCAGATGCTTCCTATGATAATGAGGAGAATATCCATCCGGTTAACCGATTCGTTTGATAATAGAGATGAACTCTTCATTTGTCATGCCGAAGCTTTGTTCGCGGTAGTTTACGAAATCTTCCAGATAGTCACTGGCTATGGCATCCATAATGTCTTTTCCGTCGAGACCAAGTTCGTCGAGCATGAAACGTATGAGACCCTGATAGGCACGAATGGTTTTCATTCGTTGGTCGGCAGCCGGCACAGCCATCATTTGGCACTGGTGCTCATTGCGGGCAATAAGATAAACGGTAGCATAAAACTTGTCTATGCTACCATATATACTGTTGATTTTCCGGGTGGCTGATCCCGGTAACTCTTTTAATTTTTGTTGTACTTCACTCATATTTAATGCGGTTTGGAATATGTTTCACCACAGAGTAACACAGAGTACTATTTAGCTGATTTCTAATAAAAAAAAGAACTCTGTGAAACTCTGTGCCCTCTGTGGTGAATTTCCTTCATTCCAGTTTTGTAAACTGCAAAGTCATTTGTTCGCTACCGTAGATTTCGCGAAAACCGATGCCTTGTTCCGATAAGTATTCTTTTAAGTCTTGAAATGCGTCAGCATTATCCATAATAATCTTCACTGTCTCGCCGGGTTGGGCGCTACATATGGCTTTTATGGCCGGGATTAACGGACTGTAAGCAGTCGTTCCACGAGTGTCGGCGGTAATCATGATTCTTCCTCTTCTGCTTCTTGGGAGTTAAGCCAGGTAAGGTATAGTTTGATAAGCTGTTGCAGGCCGAATGCTTTCATGTTATTGTGATAGATCACGTCTATGCAGAGGTCAAGCAGGTCTTTACTGTCTTCTTCCTGGCTGGCGATAAGCGAACGGACGTTGAGTTTGAGTTTATCAAGAACAGCTTCGTCTACAATACCATTACTGTCAATCAGGTGACGGAAGAGGGCATATTTTTCAATGGTTTTCAGGTTTTCTTCGGAAACTTCCATGCTGCGTGTGCCGCTGGGATTTGCTTGTATGGTATACATAATGTTTTTATTTTAGAGGTTAATGATAGGGACAAAGATAGAACTTTTCGCGAGAGATTGAACAAATAGGGGGGAAATTAATTAAAAAAGTGATTAGTGAATAGTGATTAATGATAAGTGATAAGTGATTAGTGCCATGCGGCATGATGGCGCAGCCTGCTAATCACTTATCGCTAATCACTATTCACTATTCACTAAAAAAGTTAAGTATTGCTGCCATAACCATTGCCCGGTCTTTGTCCGATTCAATGCTTTCGAAGGGGAAACCCATAACAAATGTGCGGTAATTTCCTTTGTAGGCAATACCTGCACTTTGGTTATCCGGACTATATGTGAATACGGAAAAGGCAGGTGCTACGGGGACTATACAATCCGGTGCAGTCACCGCATACCTGTTTTCATTGGGTAGGCGGGGAATGGAAATAGTACGTCCCAGTCCGTTGATCTGTCCGGACAGGCTGTTGCGCAGTGAACTTTGATAGCCATATTTCAGAACTTTTTGTGTGAACTCCCGGTTACCTTGCGAAGTATTCATATCACTTCCAGGATAAGAGCCGCTGACGAGAATGTTACCTCCCGATTGGCAGTAAGCCGTAATGATCCGTTGCATAGGCGAGGAGAATGTTTTGTAATATGCGCGGTTGACGGGATCTTCTTTTTCCAGTCCCAGGATATAGTCCACAATGGGATATTCTTCCAGTTGTACCCGTCCGTTTTCTACAGCCTCATCACTACATGATACAAAACTATAGTGTCCTGCTGCCTGAATTGCTTTACCATGAATAAATGGATAGTCAAATGTGTTTCCAATGATTTTCATTCCTTCCAGTTCGTTGCCACTATGTCCCAAACTGCCTTTCCCTTCCTTGCCGGCTTGTTTCCGGTCGAATCCGATTTGTGCCCCACTCAGGGAGATGTTGTATAAATAGGGTACGCCCGGATCTTCTTCCAGATCAAACCCTGCACTGGTAGGTGTGTTGATGATAGCCGGCCCGCTCAGACGGTCGAAACCATTGATGATAAGTATTTTCCCTTTTTCATCTTTTGCTTTATAGGCCGATAATATCTCTGAGGGGAAACTTTCGCCACCGCGGTTGACTGCTGTGACTTTGAATGAATACACAAGGCTCGGCTCTATTTTTAGGGTATAGGAAGGGTGGTTCACCAGTACACCATTATCGAAGCCGCCATAGCCGATGCGGGTATATACTACATATTCACGTGGAGTGGCGGTTGGTTCCAGCGGATCGTTTTCTCCTTGCCAGGAGAGTTCGAGGGTATTTTTTTTCTTACCGAACTGAAGGGCGAAGTTGCTTACAGGAAGCGGTTGTACAACATATTCCTTTCCGTGTTGGCTGCTCACAAAGCGGAGTACACCTTTGTAAATAGCACGTCCTACGGTGAACTTGAAGTTAGGGTCGTGCCCCAGTTGCATATCTGCAAAATTCTGGTGTGATAGTAGTTCTATGATCGTAGAGGGTACAGACGGCAAGCGTGTTTCGCTGTAATTGCGATTCCACATGCTACGCCGGGTCCAGGGGATATTGTAGGTAGTGCGGATGTCCCGTTGCAACTGTGTCAATAAGATATCTGCCAGATCACGCGAGGCATAGCGGTCCATCCCTGTGTTCAGCAAGCCGTTATTGAAATCGGTGGTATATATGCCTAATGAGCCGATTATTTCGTCTGTTTTACTATATCCGGCATCACTGTGCAGGGCTAAGGTCATTTCCAACGGTACTCCCAATCCCTTTTCTTTGGGGTTGAACACTGAACCGCCGGATAGATAATTGAGTGTATTGGAGCGTGCATTGATATCGTCGGCATAATCATTTTCTCCTTTTCGTCCACCATATATTTCATACGGCATACCTGCCCATTGAGCAGAATAACGTGCTCCCTCCAGATAGCGCGGAAGTCCGCTGACGGTTCCGCCTCGTGAGATATTTCCTATACCTCCTCCAAAACGTACTGCATCCGCACACACGACGCCATTCTCTTTGCTCTCATTGCTGAGTACCACCATACCATAATCATTATTGCCTTTGTCGAACTCAAAAGTCCCCAGATATACCCAGGTACCTCCGCCTATCTGCTGGTTTACACTAAATTCGGTAGCTCCTCCTTTATGAAACACAATGTATTTGGCATCACTTACGCTGTTAGGTAGTGTCTGATAGGATACATATACCGCATAGTTACCTGTTTGTGGGATGGTCGGAATCCATTCTGCAAAGGCTTTGTTCTTTTTCTTTTCTGTACGGGCATAGCGTGCTGTGCCGTCCAGAAAAGGATTCTCTCCATCTTTATAGATACGTTTTTTAGATGCAAATCCTTTTCCACCTACTGTTTCCCAACGGGCCTTGCGGCTTTTCATTTCCAGATAGATAGAACCGTTTTTCGTGTCGTTATCAACAATTACTTCGTTCTTCTGCGTATCCCGTTCGCGTGGAGTGAAAACGTTGGCACCTGCGTTCTCCAACATCGGGATAACATAGGGCAGGATAAACGATTGCGTAAACAGGTCTTCTGTTGTACAAAACAGCCGGGGACGTTGCCAGCTCCATTCGCCTTTTTCATTCTTGAAATACTGTCCATGACTCTGCCAGAGAGCGATGTGTCGGTTTTGCAGTCCACGGGATATTTCGTATGGGCGCGATGTATTTGTCACCCAGGGTGCTCCCTTATAGTCAGTATTCAATGAAAGCCGGGTTTTGTCCTTTTTCTTTTTGCGGTAGGCATTGGGGATAAGGTCTTCTATGGGTCTGCCATCGGCGTATATCGTAACATCGAAAAAACGTACCGGGCCAGGGAGAATATTTTCTACCTGATTATAAATAGACTCAACTGTTTCGGGTAGAAAGGGCTGATAAGCAAAACTTTCTGAAGCCTGTATTGTGAGTTGCTTTCGGTCAAAGTCAATTTCTACACTTTGTAATGTGGGCTGTTTTATTTTAGCAGAGGCAGAGGTGTAGCTGTTGAAGAATTCATTCAGCCGATCTTCTACTGTTTTTTCGATGGCTTGCGCAAAGAGTAAATTGGTTCCTGCAATAAGTAACAGCAGGAATAAGTATAGCTTTCTCATAAACTTCAATTATTACGGTTTACCACAGAGGGCGCAGAGAACACGGAGTATTATTTATCTGATTGAAACGCAAATTAACGCAGATTTTTGCAAAATACAAATATAAAAGAAAGAATATCAGTACTCTAATCTGCGTTCATTCGCGTTAATCTGCGTTTTATTCGGATAATAAAGCTCTGTGTTCTCTGTGGTGAAAATCTTAGCCTGCAAAAGTAGAGTAATTTTCGTTATTCTGTATATAAATTACGCAGTTTCTCTATATCTGCTTCAAGGTTGTTTATCAGATAACTTTCTATTCCTCCGAATTCTTTATCTATCACACGGAAAGCCGTTTCCAGATACTCTTTTCTCACGGTAGTCAGCGGTTTTAGTTCCGGATGATCTTTTGTGATAAAATCATATTTGGCCTGGATATGCTGAGCTGACAGCATATAGTCTTCTATTATTGTATCGCGTTCCACTCCTAAAGCCGAAAGCAGCAATGCGGCTGCAATGCCTGTCCGGTCTTTCCCGGCAGAACAGTGGAAGAGGAGTGGGGTATTGGCTTTCTCTGTCAGGATGCGGAAAAATTCTTTGTATGTATCCTGCATATGGCGAACGATGAATGCGTACACTTCCTCCATGACAGCACTCAGGTTGTTTTTGTCAAAATGTGCAATATCACTCATATTGCCGGCTTCGATGGGCAATGGGATATGCTTGGACACAGTCTGTGGCAAATGATCGGCTGCTGCTTCCTTTTCGGCTTCGCCTCTGAAATCGATCACGGTTCGTAGTGGTAATAGAGTGAGATAATCCAGGTCTGTGGATGTCAGTTTGTTCATGTCGTCTGAACGCAGAAAAGTTTTCCATTTCACATGTTTGCCATAAATGGTGCGATAACCTCCAAGGTCGCGCATGTTATAAGCTCCTGCCATTGGAAGGAGCCGGTAATGAGTCTCTTCTTTCTTCATATTAATTTGTCTTTTATTTGTAAACAAAAAAAGAGTGAAGAATTCTCTGTTCCTCACTCTTCTTTATGATTATTTACTAATTGTTATAACGGAATATACTCTACGAATGCTTCCATTGCTTCATAAGAAGCAAGACCAAGATTATCATAAAGTGCAGCTGTACCACGGTTACGGTCTTCGCTACGTTGCCAGAACAGACGTTCGTCATTACCTAAGAACGGAGCACTTTCCATTTGCGACTGGTGTTTCAGGATGGAATTACGTTTAGCACGCAACTCTTCCGGACTGATAGGCACTGCCATTTCGATATTTTCAATTTCCCATTCAGCCCATGCACCACGATACATCCAGATACGGCAGTCTTTCAGCCATTTGGCTCCCTCTTCTTTTTCCAAATCTATAGCAGCAAACACAGCATCCGTACAAACGCGGTGGGTTCCGTGCGGATCGGCAAGGTCACCGGCTACGAATATCTGATGAGGCTTCACTTCGCGAAGCAGGTTACGTACAATTTCTACGTCTGCCTCACTGATAGGATTCTTCTGGATTTTGCCTGTTTCATAGAATGGCAGATCCAGGAAGTGAACGCGGTCCAACGGAATGTTATTGTATGTACAAGCCGTACGGGCTTCGCCACGGCGAATCAGACCTTTAATAGTCAGGATATCGCGTGAATCCATATCTCCGTCTTTCTTCTCTTTGAGGAATTTGCGGATCTCCGAATATTTTTCATTGATTACCAGGTCCTCGCTGTTATTGAAAATCTGGTTGAAACCATTAATGAAGTGCAGGAAACGGATTACTTCTTCGTCACCTACAGCGATGTTGCCCGATGTTTGGTAAGCTACATGTACTTCATGTTTTTGCTCTACCAGGCGGCGGATAGTGCCACCCATAGAGATAACATCGTCATCCGGGTGCGGAGAGAATACAACAACACGTTTCGGGAACGGTTTTGCACGTTCGGGACGATACGTATCATCAGCATTCGGCTTGCCACCAGGCCAACCGGTGATAGTGTGCTGCAAGTCGTTGAATATCTTAATATTTACATTATATGCCGAACCAAAGAGAGCCAGAAGTTCGCTCAAGCCGTTTTCATTGTAATCCTTATTGGTCAGTTTCAGGATGGGCTTGCCAGTCAATTGACATAACCAAACGATGGCACTACGAATCAGTTTATCGTTCCATTCGCAAGAAGTCACCAACCAGGGACGCTGAATACGTGTCAGGTTGCTGGCGGCTGAAAGGTCAATAGCTACGTGAGCGTTGTTGTGTGTCTGCAAATAAGATGCAGGAATTGTATCTGTGATCGGACCTTCCACACATTCTTTAATCATCTTGGCTTTGTCCTCTCCCCATGCCAGAAGATATACTTTCTTGGCACCCAAGATAGTAGATACACCCATTGTGATAGAACTGATAGGAGTGTTCTCCATTGTTCCGAATATCTTGGTAGCTTCGTTGCGTGAGCTGTTATCCAGCAAGATCAGGCGAGTGGTAGAGTTCAGGCGTGAACCCGGTTCGTTGAAAGCGATATTACCTACGCGACCGATACCCAGAAGAGCAATGTCAATACCTCCGAAACTTTCGATACGTTGCTCATACAGGCGACAATATTCCAGGATCGTATCTTTAGCAATGGTTCCGTCCGGGGTGAATACGTTCTGCTTATCAATGTCCACATGGTCGAGGAACATCTCTTTCAGGGCATTGAAATTGCTGTTGATTGCGTCCGGAACCAATGGATAGTATTCGTACATATTGAATACGATCACATTGCGGAAGCTGAGGCCTTCTTCTTTGTGCATACGAATTAGCTCGGAATACACATTACGTGGTGAGTTACCACCCGGCAATGCCAGAACACAGAAGCGTCCTGCTTTCTGTTTATCGCGTATTACTTGTGCTATTTCGCGAGCGATGTAGTTGGCACCTTCTTCTACAGATTCATAAATATCAGTAGGAATTTTTTCAAGTCGGGTTAATACCGACCGTTCAAATGCATTCTCTGGTCTGTAGTATCTGGGGGAGACCCTGTTGAGAGTGATTTGAGAACTTAAGTTTGTTTTCATAAATTCTTTAATTAAGTTATGTTAGATTCAAGTCGTGCGACTGTTTTTTCTGAACGACAAAGATACAAAAGAAGTTTATTATAAAAACTACCTTATTGTAGGTATTGTTGCTATAAAGAAGTGATTTTAACGTTTGTTTATTTAAGTTGCTTAACTAAAATGTACATATAAACTCAAATCCGGAAAGTGTCTGCGTCTTTCCATACCGGAAACTTATCACGGAATTGTTGTAGCGATTTGAGGTTGAGTGAAACGGTGGCGATAGCTTCTTTGGTGTCCGGGACCGATGTTAGTATTTCACCTTTAGCGGAATAGACGATGCTACCTCCATTATATAGATGGTTATTACCATCTGTCCCTATCCGGTTTACTCCGCATACATAACACATGTTCTCTAAAGCACGGGCACGAAGTAGTGTGTCCCATGCCAATCGGCGGGCTTGCGGCCAACTGGCTACATATATTAATAAGTCATATTCATTATCTATATTCCGGCTCCATACCGGAAAACGCAGATCGTAGCATACCAGCAGGCAGATGTTCCATTCGCGGTAGGAGATAATGAGTTTACTGTCTCCGGAGGAAAAATGTTCAGCTTCTTGTCCCATACGGAAGAGATGGCGTTTGTCATAGTAATACTCTTCTCCTTCGGGAGTGATAAAGAAAGCACGGTTATAATACGAACCTTGTTCGCAGCAAATGAAACTTCCTGTGATGGCAAATTGAAATTCTCCGGCCCAGCTTTTGAGTGTTTGTATCGTTTCTCCGGAGATCGGTTCTGCCAATTTCCGGCTGTTCATACTAAACCCAGTCGAGAACATTTCCGGTAAAGCAACAATCTCCGTTGTCCCGTGAAGCATTTGTAGCTTATCACGGAGCAAACGGAGATTTTCTTGTTTATTCTCCCAGACAATATTAGTCTGGACGATTGAAACACGTAATTCTTGCATTACATTTATTACTAATCATTAATTACTATTCATCGATATTTCCGATACTAAAGTTTTCGGGATGTTTGCCTCTAAAGTTTTTGAAGTAGAGCTTTATTTCGCGCATGTCTTTTTCAATGTCTCCTGTAGGCATGATAGTTTTGGTGGATGAAATAGTTTTAGTAGTATAATCTATTCCTACGAGCACGATAGGGACTTGTGCTTTCAGTGCAATATAGTAGAATCCTTTCTTCCAGTTTGGATTTCGTTTACGTGTACCTTCGGGTGTGATGGCAAGATGAAATTTTTTTCTTTCAGCAAATTTGTGTGCCATCTGATCTACTAATGATGTTTTACGACCACGGTCTACCGGAATACCTCCTACGGCTTTAAAAATAAGACCTAAGGGGAAGAAGAACCACTCCTTCTTCATCATGAAGCTTGTTTTACGCCCCCAGGCACCATAGAAAAGTTTACCTATGAAGAGGTCTAAATTTGTAGTGTGGGGAGCGGCGCAAACTACGCATTTATCGTAGTTTGGCACCGTTACATTCATTTTCCAACCCAACAAGCGAAAGTAAATAAAGCTGTAAATTGCTTTTTTCATTCTTAGTTTAATTTCGCGATGGCATCAATAATTTCGTTTACTTTAGCGTTGAAGTCACTACGGAATTTTTTGTAGAATCCTTTTACATTGCCCGGTTCTGTATGGCTGATGCGGCTGATGAACTCATCCTGCATCTTAAGGATTTCGGCCATAAGTTGGTCTGCTTTGGCCTTATCAGTACCAGGAACAAACATGCTATTGATCAAACACTCTGAGAATAATTCTCCTGAAATATAATTTACGGTTTTCTTGAGTTCTCTTCTACTTGCCATAATCTATCTTCTTTTAATGTGAATATTGAATATATCAGCGGTAAAGATAAATACTTTCTTCGGCTTAGGCAAATAAATAATACAATAACTCATTACGAAGAATCAATTCAAAACTCTGCAAAAAATGATTCAAAACGAATTAAAACTTTAACTAGAGATGTTCTGAATCTATAAATGTCTTACAAAGAGATATAGATAGTATGGGATTAAGTCATATTTCCGTTTTGGGACATTAGTAAAAAGAGAAATCCGTAGAAACGAGATTGAAGAGGCACTGTATTAGTTATGTGAAAATTACGACTTTTATTTTAGTGGATTATGATTAAAATAATCACTATCTAAGATAATATTAGAGATTCTTTGCATATTTTCTTCTCTTTTTCTTTGAAATGGTGTATTTAGAAAAGAATCTGGAATGAGAATGCTATTTCCTACTCCCCTCCATTTACTGTCTATCCCCATTAAATCAAGTATAGTTGGAAAAACATCACATTGTTTTATGGGGTGATGTTGATCCTTTTTTATTTCTTTGGGAGAATTGATGATATATAAAGGGATTAAAGACGGAATTTGCAAATTATTAGCATTAAGTAAAAAATCATGAGCTTGATGGTCGCTGACTATTATAATCAAACTATTATCATATAATCCGGATACTTTTAGGGAATGGAAATATTCTCCTAAACAAACATCCATATAATGGACATTAGAAAGATAATTTTTTAATTCGTTAGAATAGTTGTTAGGGTAATTAATAGAGTACTCTTTTATAGAATGCGAATAGGGTGAGTGGGTAGAAGAAGTTAATATTACAGACATGAATCTCTGATTGTTTGTTGAGTCTGTCATTGCTGCATATTGAAATAATTGTTGATCTGTCAACCACCCATTAACCTGTTCCTGGTTGGGGTAACTATTTCTTGCGAACAGTGATTTTATTTCAAATTTCAGGCACACTTTGTTCTGTTGCCACATTGTTGAAGATGTAGGAATTATCATTTTAGTTTTCAACCCTTTTTCTTTAAATAAAGAAGGCAGTGATATAAAAGTATTATTCAGATAATCATTAATTGTGATACCTTGCTTTTTGGGGAGTAGTCCAGTTAAATATATAAGCTGTCCATCAATTGATTCTCCTGCTTGAATTTGTGGCATCATGTTATCATTATAGTATGCTCCCTCTTTTACTAACTTATTTAAGTTTGGGGTAATCTCAATATTATCAACTGTTAGGTTAGTAGCGTATGAGAGTAGTGATTCGACAATAATTAATATAAAATTTTGATGAATATGCTCTTTTTCCATATTAATAGTTTCTCCTGTGATATAGGGCTCTAAAACCTTTAATTCCTTTACAGAATAGCTTTTATTGTGATGTCTTTTCCACTCTACTATATAACTATGTACTATTCCAAATTGAAAAGTACTTTGAACTGGATTATAATTATAGGGAGTTATGTATTTCCATGACAAATCTTTCCAACGCATAGCTGATATTCCTATTAAAATCGAAATCAGGAAAATTCCTATTCCTCCTAATATAGTTGCCTGACGAATACGAGAGGTATTAAGACTTGATTTTATTTGTTTTTTATAATATAAATAAAACAGTATTCCAGTAATGAGGGATGATGGAATAATTGAATCTCGTAATTCTATGACATTTGTTATATTTGCTGATAAACCATTCAAATTACCGAATTCTGTATATAATGATAAAGGTATGTAGGATGAAAAATATCTACTATACCAGATATTTGCCAAAGATATTATATTTATAAAAATGAGCAATATAAAATATAAGTAGAATCTTTTTTTTATTATTATAAAGGGAATAATAAACAATATACAACAGTCGATAATTGTAAAACAAAAATTTTCTATGTATGGAAAAGTTCCTAGATCATTTCTATCTGTAAATACGTTGTAATGCATGTATAACAGATTTAAACAACACAATATCACGATAAGGTATTGGAAAATTACTTGTTTGTTTGTTTGGCTTTTCATCTCTTGTATATTTATATTGGTAACCACAATGAGCTACTGTCAATAAATGATTTATTTTAGGTTACAAATGTATTAATTTTCCAATAAATCTGGTGAATATTCCTTTAATTTGTTTTTAGTTTATTATGATATAAGTTGTCTGAATTTCTGCATTTCGGTAATTTAAATAAATAGTTTTTCAAAAGTAGAATCCCAAATTCACATAGAATCCTACCTTCTTACTTTGATTTGAGTATCCCAGCGAAGCTTCCAGCGGTCCGAACATGCTATCTATTCCGTAACCTAAACTGAATCCGTAGATACATTTATCTTCCAGAATATCGAAGAAGTTGTCGTTGGTCAGAGCTATGTTTCCCGTCAGGCTAACATAATGCTTACTCCATAAGCGTTGACGTAGTTTTAAACCGCCGACTACTACGGAGTTCTTCATTATTTCGATATTATCAATTCCGGCAAAAGGCAGTTGTTGTGAAATGAACCGTCCGAAGTAGTTGCCACCCAATGCGTTGGTATACGGGTAGGGGATATCTCTACCTATAAGTACCCTTCCATATATAGCGGGAAGCAAGGCAAAACGGTTGGTTAATTGGAAGGCTTCCACCCACGAAGCGTTGAGGGCTGAAAATGGAGCATGTCCTTTGTACTTCGCCATGTTGTCCGTATAAAGAGAATATCCGGCTTTAAAATCTGCCCCTTCGTTGGGGAAGTATCCTTTATTGAATGTATTATAATGCACCTGCGCAAAGTAGTTGAAGAAATGTTCCGGTTTTATCTTCAGATTATATTCCGGGCTGGTATATAAGAAATCTTTGTATTTGAAATATTCAAACCGTGCTCCTACAGCAAAACGCAGGTTCTTATACCATACGTCTGAGAAACTGAATTCCCCTGAATGATACTTATAAGTGGTATTATAAGCACGGTCGCCATGATTGTAGATATTGATATCATTATATTCAAAGAGATAACCGAAGTTGAAGTTTCTCATCTGCATCGGTTCCAGGGTATAATCTACCCGGGCAGCGTAACGCTTCCCCAAACGTCCGGTTACAGATACTTTAGACGGGATGTGTGTCTTTAAGTTTAGAGTCGCATTCAGCAGCATAGAAGCAATTTCTTCAGAGTCGAAACGAATGCCTAAGTTGATTTTCCGTTCATACTTTTCTTCCAGCAGAAAGTCCAGCTTGTCTCCTTCCGGTGTACTGGTAAGTTTATAGCTGACATTGGAATATGCCTGGCTTCCCCGTAATACGGAAAGTGCTTTTTCCAATTGGGCTACACTGATTTCGCTGTCTTCTTTCAATTTGCATTTCCGCATCATCCATTTCTTATCCGCATCTTCGATACCGGAGAAATTGATCTCTTTTACAAAGAACTTTCTGGAAGAAGATAAGGAAGTGTAAGGCCCATGAGGAGCAGGTTTATAATCAGCCGGGATACCTATTTTCTTTTTTAGTTTCAACAGCTCGCTCCATTTCTTCTGTGCTGCTTCTTGACCTCGGTTGGTGAGCGTATCCAGTGCATTGGGAGTAAAGCTGGCAGCAGAATATCCTTTTACATTTACTTTTATATAAACATCTGTAGCTGCTACGTTTTGTTCATAATTTTTTTGTGTAGTAAGATCGATAATCTGCAACAAAATATCAGGTGCCGTATTAAGTTCATTTGCTGTTCGCAGCTTATCCTGTACATCTACTCCGATGATTACTTCGGCTCCCATTGCTTTGGCTATATTTACCGGATAGTTATTTTTCATACCACCGTCTACTAATACCATACTATCTATTCGCACAGGAGTAAATACGCCAGGAATAGCCATGCTTGCACGCATAGCTGTGGCAAGTACACCACTATGGAATACTATTTCGTCGCCATTCACAACGTTTTCCGAAACACAAGCGAAAGGGATTGGCATTTTATTAAAATCAATAGAGTCATGATATCCCACAGTGAGGTCAGAGAAGAGGTTAGCAAGGTTTTGTCCTTTGATAACTCCTCCCGAGGCTTGCTCTTTGAAACCCTTTCCGGTTAGAGGGAGAGAGAGTACATACGTTTCCGACTTTTCCCGTTCGGACATAGTCTGTTGGCTTCGTTTGATCCGGTCACTGAGGAGGAAAGTCCAGTCTTGCTTTTTCACCATGCTGTCAAGTTGCTCCGGTGTGTAGCCGATAGAATATAAACCTCCGATAATAGATCCCATACTGGTACCTACAATATAATCGATGGGGATACCTGCTTCTTCGATCACTTTCAATGCTCCAATGTGTGCAACACCTTTTGCACCACCACCGCTTAGCACCACGCCTACCTTTTTGCGTTGCTGTGCCGAAGTAGGTAAAGCCAAAAAAAGACACGTCAGGAGAACTAATGTTAAAGATAAATGTTTTTTCATTAAGATGGTTTTATTACGTGTAACATATAAAATACAAATGTACGTGATAAATTGTTTTGCTTTAGGCAGATTTCTCTACTTTTGTGGCCCAAAAGTCGGAATTGTGGATAAATTCTACAGTTTGCAGTAAAATTCCACAGATGCCCAATAACTGTATATACAGTATAAACAGCTTGTTTATAGCAGATAAATGAAGTTTTTGCCGTTTTGGTACGCAACTTGTACGACAAGAGACTAAGAACAAACATAAGTTAAATTAACTAATTCAACCGATTATGAGATTATTTCTCTCAAAGAAAGAATTGAAACTAAAGAAAAAGAGAACCATTGCTACTGTTGTTTGCATTGTTCTGATATTAGGTATTTACTGGGTATTAACACGTCCGCATAAGGCTGAACCGGAAATACCTACAGTGATAGTAGAGGCTGCAGCAAAAGATGATGTAGAGATTTATGGTGAGTATGTAGGTCGTATTCGTGCCCAGCAATTTGTTGAAGTGCGTGCCCGTGTAGAAGGTTATCTGGAACAGATGCTTTTCGCAGAGGGTACCTATGTGAATAAAAACCAGGTACTTTTTGTTATTAATCAGGAGCAGTATCGGGCAAAAGCAGATAAAGCACGTGCACAGCTGAAAAAAGATGAGGCGCAGGCCCTGAAGGCTCAGCGTGACTTTGAACGTATCAAACCGCTTTATGCTCAGAATGCTGCCAGCCAACTGGATCTTGATAATGCCGAAGCTGCTTATGAAAGTGCAATGGCTACGGTTGCCATGAGTGAAGCCGATCTGGCGCAGGCAGAGATGGAGCTGGGATATACGTTGGTCCGCTCTCCACTTTCGGGGCATATCAGTGAACGAAACGTCGACCTCGGGACATTGGTTGGGCCGGGTGCGAAGTCTTTGCTGGCTACCATCGTAAAGAGTGATACAGTGCTGGTGGATTTTAATATGACTGCACTGGATTATCTGAAAAGTAAAGAACGGAATATTAATATCGGGCAGCAGGATTCCAGTCGTTCCTGGCAGCCCAACATTTCTATTACATTGGCTGATAATACGGTCTATCCATACAAAGGTTACGTGGATTTTGCCGAACCACAAGTGGACCCTCAGACGGGGACGTTCTCTGTCCGGGCCGAGATGCCCAATCCGAAGCAGGTATTGCTACCCGGACAGTTCACAAAAGTGAAGTTATTGCTCGATGTCAGGGAAGGTGCTGTTGTGGTGCCTCTCAAAGCTGTAACAATTGAGAAAGGTGGTGCTTATATCTACGTGATGCGTAAAGACTCAACAGTAGAGAAGCGTTTCATAGAATTAGGACCTGAGTTTGGCAACAAGGTAGTTGTGGAACGCGGACTTGCACAGGGAGAAATGATTGTTGTTGAAGGATTCCACAAACTCAATCCGGGAATGAAAGTCCGGGTAGTAGAAGCCGATAAGGCCGAAGAAGTGGATAACGCTATAAAGGAGTAAATAATGAAAGTCAGTTTTTTTATAGATCGTCCGGTTTTCTCGGCGGTCATATCCATTGTAATTATAATAATCGGAGTCATAGGGTTGACTATGCTTCCGGTGGATCAGTATCCGCAGATAACTCCACCGGTGGTTAAAATCAGTGCATCCTATCCGGGAGCCAGTGCGTTGACTGTTTCGCAGGCGGTGGCTACTCCGATTGAACAAGAGATTAACGGTACTCCCGGTATGCTTTACATGGAGTCCAACAGTTCCAACTCCGGAGGCTTTTCGGCTACAGTCACTTTTGATGTATCTGCTGATCCTGATTTGGCTGCCGTTGAGATTCAGAACCGTGTGAAACTTGCCGAATCCCGTTTGCCTGCCGAAGTAATTCAAAATGGTATTTCCGTAGAGAAGCAGGCACCAAGTCAGTTGATGACACTCTGTCTGACTTCTTCGGATCCGAAGTTTGACGAAATCTATTTGAGTAACTTTGCTACGATCAACGTGCTCGACGTGCTTCGTCGTATTCCGGGTGTGGGACGTGTATCGAACATTGGTAGCCGGTATTATGCTATGCAGATATGGGCAGAACCCGATAAACTGGCAAACTTCGGTTTGACCGTGCAGGACTTGCAGAATGCTCTGAAGGATCAGAACCGTGAGTCGGCTGCCGGGGTACTTGGGCAGCAACCGGTGAAAGGGCTCGATGTTACTATCCCTATTACTACACAGGGACGTCTTTCCACAGTAAGTCAGTTTGAAGACATTGTGGTGCGTGCCAATGCAAACGGATCTATTATCCGTCTGAAAGATGTGGCACGTGTGTCACTTGAGGCTTCTTCTTACAATACGGAGAGTGGTATCAACGGAGAGAATGCTGCCGTACTTGGCATTTATATGCTGCCTGGTGCTAACGCCATCGAAGTGGCCGACAACGTGAAGCAGGCCATGGAAGAAATCAGCAGAAACTTTCCTGAGGGGTTGAGCTACGAAATCCCGTTTGATATGACTACCTACATTTCGGAGTCTATTCATGAAGTGTACAAAACATTGTTTGAAGCACTTGTACTGGTGGTATTAGTGGTATTTCTCTCTTTGCAGAGCTGGCGTGCCACATTGATTCCAATTGTGGCAGTACCTATCTCGTTGATTGGTACGTTCGGATTTATGTTGATCTTTGGCTTCTCACTGAATATCCTTACATTGTTAGGGTTGATTCTCGCCATTGGTATCGTGGTAGATGATGCTATCGTGGTGGTGGAGAGCGTAGAACATATCATGGAGACAGAAAAATTGAGTGCCTACGAGGCCACAAAGAAGGCAATGGAGGGACTGACGAGTGCTCTGATTGCAACTTCACTGGTGCTCTGCGCCGTATTTGTTCCTGTTAGTTTCCTTAGTGGCATTACCGGGCAGCTTTACCGTCAGTTTACCATTACCATTGCTGTGTCTGTACTGATATCTACAGTAGTGGCTCTGACGCTGAGTCCTGTCATGTGTTCTTTGATTCTGAAACCGGACAATGGCAAAAAGAAGAACATCGTATTTCGTAAAATTAATGAGTGGCTGAATATTGGTAATAATAAATATGTAGCAGTTATCACTCGTGTCATCAAGCATCCGCGTCGTGTACTAAGTGCTTTCGGCATGGTATTGATAGCGATTCTTTTATTACATCGTATCATTCCCACCAGCTTCCTTCCGGTAGAAGACCAGGGGTATTTTAAGATAGAGCTTGAACTGCCCGAAGGTTCTACGCTGGAACGTACACGTAAAGTGACCGAGCGCGCTATCTCTTTCCTTGATAAGAATCCGTACATTGCATATGTACAGAATGTGACCGGAAGCAGCCCTCGTGTAGGTAGTAACCAGGCACGTAGCGAGTTGACTGTTATCCTGAAACCGTGGGAGGAACGTAAAGAAACCACTATAAACAAAATCATGGCCGAGGTACAGAAACACCTCAAAGAGTATCCCGAGTGTAAAGTGTATCTCTCTACACCGCCGGTTATCCCGGGGCTGGGTAGTTCGGGAGGTTTTGAGATGCAGCTGGAAGCCCGTGGAGAGGCAACCTTTGATAATCTGGTTCAGGCGGCGGATACATTGATGTACTATGCTTCAAAAAGTAAAGAACTTGCCGGCTTGTCCTCTTCGTTACAGTCAGAGATACCACAATTGTATTTCGATGTAGACCGTGATAAGGTGAAGATGCTGGGTGTTCCGCTGGCGGATGTGTTTTCTACCATGAAGGCCTATACAGGTTCTGTATATGTAAATGACTTCAACATGTTCAACCGTATATATAAGGTGTATATTCAGGCTGAGGCTCCTTATCGGGAACATAAGGATAACATCAACCTCTTCTTTGTTAAAGCATCCAATGGTGCCATGGTACCACTTACTTCTTTGGGAAATGCTTCGTACACTACGGGACCCGGTAGTATCAAACGTTTTAATATGTTTACTACGGCAGTGATACGAGGAGAAGCTGCACAGGGATATAGCTCCGGACAAGCCATGGAGATTATGGAGCAGATAGCCCGTGATCATTTGCCTGATAATATCGGGCTGGAATGGAGTGGACTTTCCTATCAGGAGAAGAAGGCTGGTGGACAGACAGGGCTGGTGATGGCGTTGGTATTTCTCTTTGTATTCCTGTTTCTGGCTGCACAATATGAAAGCTGGACCTTGCCGATTGCCGTACTGCTATCCTTGCCGATTGCTGCGTTAGGTGCTTACCTGGGGGTATGGATCTGCGGATTGGAGAATGATGTATATTTCCAGATAGGACTGGTAATGTTGGTAGGACTGGCAGCTAAGAATGCTATCCTTATTGTGGAGTTTGCCAAAGTACAGGTAGACGATGGCGAAGATATTGTTACAGCGGCTATCAATGCTGCCCGTCTGCGTTTTCGTCCTATTCTGATGACGTCTCTGGCCTTTGTACTTGGTATGCTCCCGATGGTATTGGCAAGCGGACCGGGTTCTGCCAGCCGGCAGGCTATTGGTACGGGTGTATTCTTCGGAATGATTTTTGCCATTGTTCTGGGCATTATCCTTGTGCCGTTCTTCTTTGTTATGGTGTATAAGATAGTAGGTAGGAGTAAGTAGTTGGTAGTTGGAATCTATGCAGCGTGGGGTGCCTGCAAGGATTCCAACTACTAAATTCCAACTACCAAATTCTAAATACCAAATTCTAAATACTAACTACTAAATTCTAACTACGATATGAAGAAAAGTTTTTTATATATTATTTTATTACTGGCTGTAGTCTCTTTTTCCTCTTGTAAGATTGGAAAGAGTTACACCCGCCCTGACCTTCACTTGCCTGACAGCCTTGCCCGCAATCAGGATACGCTTAGTTTTGGTGATATGGACTGGTGGGAGATTTATACCGATTCTACACTCCGCGGGCTCATATCAAAATCGCTGGAGTACAATAAAGATCTTTTAATTGCTGCTGCCCGCGTAAAAGAGATGGCTGCACAAAAAAGAATCTCAACTGCTGCCCTTCTTCCCGACATAAAAGGAACGGTGACCGGTGAACGTGAGTTTGAGAATCATGGTGGCGATGCTTTCAAACGCAGTGATACCTTTGAGGCTCAGGTACTTTTTTCGTGGGAGCTTGACCTTTGGGGAAACCTTCGTTGGGCACGTTCGGCAAGTATTGCCGACTATCTGCAATCCATAGAGGCACAACGTGCTTTGCGTATGACTATTGTAGCCGAAGTGGCACAGGCTTACTATGAACTTGTAGCTCTTGATACGGAGCTTGAGATTGTCCGGCAGACTCTGAAAGCCCGTGAAGAAGGGATGCGTCTGGCACGTATTCGTTTTGAAGGAGGGTTGACATCGGAGACTTCCTATCGCCAGTCTCAGGTGGAGCTTGCCCGTACGGCAACACTTGTGCCCGATCTCGAACGTAAGATCAGTCTCAAAGAGAATGATATTGCCTTTCTTGCCGGAGAGTATCCTAATAAAATAGCTCGTAGTGGCTTGTTGCAGGAATTCAATTTCCCGAATGCGTTGCCTGTTGGCTTACCCTCTGCCTTGCTCGAACGTCGTCCGGATATTCGTCAGGCAGAGCAGAAGCTGATTGCTGCCAATGCCAAAGTGGGTGTAGCGTATACGAATATGTTTCCGCGTATCTCTCTTACGGGTAGGGCAGGAGCCGAAAGTACAGTCCTTTCCGATCTGCTGAAATCTCCTTATGGTATTATGGAAGGTGCTTTGCTAACTCCTATTCTGGGTTGGGGAAAGAATCGTGCAGCGTTGAAAGCTAAGAAGGCTGCCTATGAAGCGGAAGTACACAGCTATGAGAAAACGGTGTTGACGGCATTTAAAGAGACACAAAATGCAATTGTTAACTTCAACAAGATAAAAGAGGTATATGATCTTCGTGCTCATTTGGAACGTTCTTCCAAGAGTTATGTAGACCTGGCGCAACTTCAATATATTAACGGAGTTATCAATTATCTGGATGTACTCGATGCGCAACGTGGCTATTTTGATGCTCAGATAGGCTTGAGTAATGCTATTCGTGATGAGTTAATCGCAGTAGTACAAGTGTATAAAGCTCTTGGCGGAGGTTGGCAAATAAGGGAAGAAGGTAAATAGATTAAGAGGCTGTTTCAGTTTTATTCAAACCTGATCGGAAATGAGTTAAACCCACCACAGAGTAACACAGAGTTTAAATCTTTATTGAAACGCAGATAAACGCATATTTTCGCAAAGGGGAACAAATGTATGATAAAGAACTACAGTCTTTTAATTTGCGTTCATCTGTGTTAATCCGCGTTTCATCAGATAAATACTACTCTGTGGAACTCTGTGTTACTCTTTGGTGAAATACCTTCAATACCATACAGATTTGAATATACTTGCTTAGCTACCATCGCCTGTCGAACCTCTCCGTGCGGGAAGCACTTTTACCGTTTCTCCCTCCTTTGTATCAATCGTGAATCGGCTGCCGCTTATAACTTCTTCGTTTTTCCCATTACGTATGATCCGTACTTCTTTCCCCTTCCAGGGATTATCTATCACACAGGTACGTCCTTTCTCGCTTTTAATCTCCACCATTTCCACTGTTCCGTTCTTCAGGCTACTACTCACGAGGAAAGCACCGTATGCCCGCAGATCTTTGAAAGAAGCGTCCTGTGTCATTATCCAATTAGGGAAAATACGGATCACTCCTTCATAGCTCTGCATCAGCATTTCGTTGATAGTCAATGGCACAGCAGCAAGTGTTTCTATGCCTCCACCTCCCTGGGTTATCCACAGGTTAGGATGAACACTGAAGTTGATACGTCTTTTAAGATGTTGCAGTAACTTTTCCGCGTCATAGCCTACGCGTACTGCACCCGGATAACAGGTTTCTATTCCATTGTTGCTTGTGTTTCCCCAGTCGTTGGGATTCTGTTGCCGATCTGTCCAATGATTGACATCTTCCAGCAGGATAGTATTAAATACAGAGTCGGTTACCGGACCGGCTACTCCTCCTGGCAGGATAAGCCCATGAATAGATACCCGGTTTAACCCCGACGGACGGACTTCCGAATTTTGCGGTCCGCGTTCCATACTTTTCAGGCTCATTCTTCCTTCAGAATTCTTTCCTACAGGATAGTCACTTAGTCTGGTTAGTATTTCATTCCATCTGTATCGTCGTTCTTCATCCGTTTGGAGGAAGATGCTCATGTCCGTTACTCCTTTGAAAAGCATCTTCACTAATCCCAGCGAGAGAGTTGAGTTGAAATCGCCCAGCCTGTTTCGCCATACGCCTTTATTGCGCTTGTTGGGCATCACCTCGTTGAAGTGATCCATTTTTATCACATAACGTCCGTTCTCCATTACCAGATAATCTTCCCAAAAGTCTGCGCAGGCTATAATATAAGGATATACCTTCTTTGCATACGCTTCATCGTAGGTGCTGTAGTGCCTCATCAGCATATTGCCTACACTGAATACTGCATTTATCTTTTGTCCCAGGAACTTATACCCATTGTCAATCGTGTTTTCGCGGGTAGCATATTTTTGCATCATTTCGTCCGGAGTAAGAGGCCACATAGAGGTACAAAGTCCTTTTGGACCGATACCAACCGGATAATAAATGCCTTTGCAGTTCAATAGCTCACGGGCGTGCCGACGTCCCATGTCCATATAATCCAGCAATGGCTGGTCAAAATTCTTTGTGAGGTCGATGTGATTGGAAGAAAATGCTGCCCAATAGGGAGCCTGATAATTATAATTCAAGTGATAGTCACCTCCCCATGCAGCCTCATCGCGTGTAACAAATGTGCCCCAAATGCCGGGAGCAAACTTATCGCCACGTGAAGAGCAAGCCAGCAGATACTGGGACATGTAATAGTAGCGCTCCAATTCTTCGTCACCGATGGTGACAGAGGATTCATTCCAAAAGTTACTCCACCATTGTTGATGTTCTTTCTTTAGTTCTTTTAATAAGGCGGGAGTCAGTTTTCTGGCTTCACTGAGTGCCCGGTCTTTCCATTGGGGTGTGTCGTGATTGGTGTATGCTGTGACGGTTATCCATCTCTTTTCTCCGGGTTGTAACAATATCCTGTCAGAATGGGGGAGGGGACTTCCGGGAGTGTTCATAGCCAGTATTACGTGTGTAGGCCAGCGTAGCAACGGAGTGTTCTCAAATGAACGGCTCACCCAGTGTATATCTTCTTTGCCTTGTGCAGTGACGGAGGTGTTACCCTGGGCCGCCCATAGGTTGAGATTGACTTCAATAGGTTCGTTGGCTGTCAACTCTATGACGACGTGATTGTGTGTTGCTGCTACCCATGCCGATAATTCAACCTGTAAATCTTCTTTGGTGAAGCGACCTTTGATTTCGGCGCTTCCCGGTAGTTGCTCTGCATAGTAGCCGGCTCCTTGCAGACTCTTGGAAGAGATGCTCAGCCCTCCTGGTAGAGCAATACCACCCGGATAAACAGGGTATGCACGCCAGAAATCGTTTTTGCCAATATAAAAACACAGACTATCCGGTGCTCCGCCCATAGTGATACCTATATCTCCGTTTCCTGCCAAGGGAGCATCGGGTGTTTTGATCGTAGGTACTTCCTGCGGGATGGAAGTAAATACAGCTTTGTAGCGGTTCATAGGAGGTTCTTGTTCTGAACGGGCGGGGTTGCTGCACGAAGTCAGACAGAGAACCCCTAACAAAATACCTTTACTAAGGTGACCATACATGTTTTTCATGGTTTCTTTTCCTGATTAAAAATGCATAAATGATGTGTGCAAATGTAGCTCAAATCTTTTGTCCCACTTTGCAGTATTATCTCAATGACTTATACTAATACCTCAAAAAAGCCATTTTATCGCCTTTTCCATTTTTTGTAGTTGATAGCCGGAAGTCTCTCTAACCGAAAGGTATGCTAACATTATTTACGTATGCTCTTTCATATTTCAGAAAAAAACACGAAATTTGCATCGCTTTTGATTTTTTAGTATCGAACTTACTAACACCTTTAAATAAAAATAAAGAAAATGACTAAAAGTGCATTGCAAATCGCAAGGGCTGCGTATCAGCCCAAACTTCCGAAAGCGCTGAAAGGGGCTGTTAAAGCCGTAGAAGGCGCTGCTACTCAATCGGTAGCCGATCAGGAAGCTATCAAGAAATTATTTCCCAATACGTACGGTATGCCATTGATTAAGTTTGAAGCCGGAGAAGCTGTTAAACTGCCTGCTATGAATGTAGGTGTTATCCTTTCCGGTGGACAGGCTCCGGGCGGACACAACGTAATCTCCGGTCTGTTTGATGGTATCAAAGCTCTCAATGCTGATAGCAAATTGTATGGTTTCATCTTGGGCCCCGGTGGTCTGGTTGACCATAATTATATGGAGCTTACTTCTGATATCATCGACGAGTATCGTAATACAGGAGGTTTTGATATTATTGGTTCCGGCCGTACGAAACTGGAAAAGGAAGAGCAGTTTGACAAAGGGCTTGAAATCCTGAAAGAACTGGGCATCAAAGCACTTGTTATTATTGGTGGTGATGACTCTAATACAAACGCTTGTGTGCTGGCTGAATATTATGCAGCAAAGAACACTGGTGTACAGGTAATCGGTTGTCCGAAGACTATCGATGGTGACCTGAAGAACGAAATGATTGAAACTTCTTTCGGTTTTGATACAGCTTGTAAGGTTTACTCAGAAGTGATTGGTAATATCCAGCGCGACTGCAATTCTGCCCGCAAATACTGGCACTTTATCAAATTGATGGGTCGTTCGGCTTCTCACATTGCACTGGAATGTGCTTTGCAGGTTCAGCCCAACGTATGTATCATTTCTGAAGAAGTAGAAGCGAAAGATATGTCTCTGGACGATGTAGTAACCTACATTGCACAGGTGGTTGCCGACCGTGCTGCACAGGGAAATAACTTCGGTACTGTTCTTATCCCCGAAGGCCTTGTTGAATTTATCCCGGCTATGAAACGCTTGATTGCTGAGCTGAACGACTTCCTGGCTTCTAATGCAGAAGAGTTCTCTCACATTAAGAAATCTCATCAACGTGATTATATTATCAGCAAGCTCTCTCCGGTGAATGCTGCTATCTATGCAAGTCTTCCCGAAGGTGTTGCACGCCAGCTTACTCTGGATCGTGACCCGCACGGAAACGTACAGGTATCGCTGATTGAGACAGAGAAATTGTTGTCGGAAATGGTTGCTACCAAACTGGCTACCTGGAAGGCAGAAGGTAAATATGTAGGAAAGTTTGCTGCACAGCACCACTTCTTCGGTTATGAAGGTCGTTGCGCTGCTCCGTCAAACTACGATGCTGACTACTGCTACTCATTGGGCTATACAGCTTCTATGCTGATTGCTAATGGTAAGACTGGTTATATGTCATCTGTACGCAATACTACTGCTCCTGCCGAAGAATGGATTGCAGGTGGTGTGCCTATCACAATGATGATGAATATGGAACGTCGTCATGGCGAAATGAAACCGGTTATCCAGAAAGCTCTCGTGAAACTGGATGGTGCTCCTTTCAAAACATTTGCCGCTATGCGCGACCAGTGGGCTATGACTACGGATTATGTATATCCGGGTCCTATCCAGTACTTTGGTCCTACTGAAGTCTGTGATCAGCCTACCAAGACTTTGCAGCTTGAACAAGCTAAATAAGAAGTTAGAAACTGATAGTTAGTAGTTGGAATCTATACAGTATTAGCATGCTGTATAGATTCTGGCTGCTAAATTCTAAGTTAGTAACACGATACTGGTATGCTACATAGATTTCAGTTATTAGATTTTAGCTACTAAATTCTAAGTTAGTAGTAAATACTAATACTCTGCATAGGTCCTAACTACTGACTACTGACTTCTAACTACTGATATGACTACTTCCCGCAAACCTATACCTCGCAAAACCTCTACTGCTGCTTCGCGTCGTACCCCTATGGATGCTGTCGCTTCGCGTCGTACCCGTCGTCGTACTCCCTCAAAAACAAAAAAAGCAGCCCGTACTGTAATGCCCTTGTGGCTGCGTAATGTACTTGCTATCTTTATTATTGCTATCTTTTCCGGGGCATTTTATTATTTCTTTATACGTCCTTATGCTTACCGTTGGAAACCTTGTTACGGTCTGAAAGCATATGGTATTTGTGTACCTTGTTGTTATGATGTACATGGCATTGATATCTCCCATTATCAAGGTGATATAGATTGGCTTGAACTGATGCAGAGCCGTCTGACCGATTATCCTATTGAGTTTGTTTTTATGAAAGCTACCGAAGGTGGAGATCATGGTGATGATACTTTTGCCCGTAATTTCTCGGAAGCGGGAAAACATGGATTTATTCGCGGAGCTTATCATTTCTTCTCTCCGAAGACTGATCCGCTAAAGCAGGCCGATTTCTTTATTCGTACGGTGAAACTTGCTCCGGGTGATCTTCCTCCGGTGCTGGATGTGGAGGTAACCGGGAAAAAGACAAAGAAGGAATTGCAGCAAAATATTAAGCGCTGGCTCGACAGGGTGGAGGCGCACTATGGTGTGAAACCAATCCTTTATACTTCTTACAAATTTAAAACCCGCTATCTGGATGATTCAATCTTCAATACGTATCCTTACTGGATTGCTCACTATTATGTGGATTCTGTGAAGTATGAAGGTAAATGGCACTTTTGGCAGCATTCCGATGTTGGTACTGTGCCTGGAATTGATGAAGATGTGGACTTGAATGTATTTAACGGTTCGCTGGAAGAGCTGAAGAGGATGACGATAAAATAATGTGCCAATGTGCTAATATGCCAATGTGCCAGTTTATAATGTGTTAATATGCAATTAAATAATGTGCCAATTAGCTTTGTGCAAATACTGCGCAGCTAATTGGCACATTGGCACATTGGCACATTGGCACATTAGCACATTATTAATCTGACAGCTGCCCAACGGTTCTTTTCTTTATAATGAACAAAGCTCAGTCCGTTTCGTTCTGCCTCTTCGCGGATCACGGGGATGTCATCTACATAAAAGCCACTCATATATAGTTCCGAACCCGGATGCATGCAGGCGACATATTGCTTCATATCATTCAGTAGAATATTGCGGTTGATATTGGCAATGACTATATCGAACGGCCCTTTACCCGTCAATGCAGCAGCATCGCCCTGTTCTACGGTGATGTCCGTTACCTGGTTTAGTTCAATGTTTTCAATGGAGTTGCGTACGCACCACTCGTCGATGTCAATAGCCGTGCAGGGAGCAGCACCACGCATGCGGGCAAGGATAGCAAGTATGGAAGTTCCGCATCCCATATCGAGCAGTGATTTACCTTGCAGTTCGCTATCCAATAATTCGCCAATAATAAGGCTGGTGGTTTCATGATGTCCTGTGCCGAATGCCATTTGTGGGTTGATTACAATATCGTATTCCGCTTTGGGCACATCTGTATGGAATGTACTGTGAATCACGCAACGGTCTCCGATTACTATTGGCTGGAAGAAGTTCTTTTCCCATTCCTCGTTCCAGTTCTTATCCTCTGCCTCTACATAGCTGTAAGTGATTTGCGTATCGGGCAAAGGAAAATCAGCAAGCGCATTTTTTATTGTTTCTTCATCGCAAAGGCTTTGCTGGATATAAGCTGATAATCCTCCTTCGCACTCTACAAAACTTTCAAATCCTGCCTCACCCAGGACAGCGGCCAGTACATCGTTGACTGTTTCGGTACAAGGGTTGGTGTTAAAAGTGAATTCAAAGTACTTCATATGTATTCTGTTTTTATTTGCAAAGGTAATTAAAATACCAATTGCCTGGTATAATATCCGAAAAAGCCCGGGCAACTGCACTAAAATTTCCTTATATCCGTATAATAATGAATTTATTTACGATTAGACGATTTACGATGTACGATTGGGATTACTTTGTCTCTAACAGCACTGAAACAGGCTTTTAAAAGAGTAACTTCAATCGTACATCGTAAATCGTCTAATCGTAAATAAATTCATGTCCATACATTATTGGATCATAACTTTTTGGCGAACAGTGTCTGTAACTACGATGTAGATTCCGCTTTCCGGCAGGGTAACCGTACCTGTACCGCTGGCAATGAGGGTTCCGTTAATGGAGTATACCTGCAACAGTGTTTCTGTGCTGTCGGTAGTAATGGAACGTCCCTGGATTCGCAGAACGGACACGGTTGTTTTCTCAATACCTGTCACCTCATGTTTAGAATAGATGTAGAGGGTGACAATACCGTTTTCGTCTTTCTTGTCCAGTAATCCGTCGTTATTGTAGCTATATGCCACTTCTGTTCTCTTCTCTGTATCCTGATACTGTATATAGGCAACAATTCTTTTCTGGTCATCGTAGGTGTATACGTTTCTTTCTATCTCTCTGTCACCAACCTGGAATGTTACGGTGATGTTGTTGCCTTCTTGCTGGAATCCGTTCTTGTCTTGCAGCAACCAGTTACCATTGTCCCAGATATAACTGGCCCGGTAAGAAATCTCCGGACTTTCCATCACCTCTTCCATTTCGATATGATCGTCATAACGTTCCGGGTTGGGCAGTGTGATCTGTATACTGCTTGTTCCTTCTTCCTGTTTATTACCATTGACTATAACTCCATCTTCATAGTACTGGTCTATCGTCTCTTTGATTTGCCCCTTCAGGAGGTGAGAACGGAAATGACTTGGTTCTATACTGAATTCACCGTTGCTGTTTATACGATACTCTGTTTCTGCCACATATTCATTGTCTTTGGTTGCAAACTGGTACTTGTATGTTGATTTATATCCTTGCCAGTTATTGCTATCATCCCGGTAGAGATAAGACCTCAGGGTAGCTCTGCCATATGAATCGTATTCCTCACGATCTTCTTCATGCAACATCCAGGTGTCATTTGCCGGGTATTTTCTATAGAAAGTAGAACGTATGTTTTTGTTTTGGGCATTATATTCATATTCAGATTTCATGTTGTACAACAACGTTCCGTCCTCATAGCGGCAGGTTCCTGTACTTGCAATAAGGTTTCCCTTACTGTCAAACGTTCCTTCTTCTTCGTTGATGACAAAGACATACTGATTGTTGATATACTCTTCGTCAATCTCTTTTGAGTAACCCTTTGTGGCCACCCCTTGTGCATTGCGTTCTATTTTTCCATACTCGGTTTCTACCCATTTACCGTCTTCCCACTCAGAAGAAGAATAAGTAAGTAGCGGACCTTCAAAGTCTTCCTCTTCGCTGTCGGGATCGTAGGCTTCGGTTCCCCAGTATGTATACTCTTCTTTGTATGAGTATTCAAATTTTCCGTTCGTATACTCCTCGGCCACTGTAGAGATGAGACGGTTGTATGTATCATATACATTGGTTTCTTTTTCTCCATAGATGATAGTGCCATCATTGGGGTTGTATGCGTAACGTTCTTCGGACAAGCTGCGTTTGGCTTCATTATTGATAATGGTCAGGATGTCTGTAACATTCCACTCCTTTTTTTCTGCGTTCCATTGGTAGGAGGTTCTTGTGCTTTTTAAACCTTCTTTTACCGTCTCATACTTTGTTCCGCTGCCATATTCATCCCATGCTCCGTTCCAGAATAACATGAATACCTGATCTCCTTCATTATCATATCTGAATTCTCTCCAGTCTCTCAGGATACCTCGTTCGTCGTATAATTTGTAGAGGGTTTCGCGCTTTTCTGCATCGTAACCTTTTTCATAGTCGGCCACCAATGTTTGCTCGGGTCCTCCTATTCTGTAGTATTTGTAGATGGTGTTTCCACCTTCATAGCTGATGGTAATTTTGGATATTTCTCTGCCATCATCTAATATAGTGCGTCCGGTACAGCGTTGTTGGTCGTCATACGTGTATATTCTTTTATAGACATTATCCAGCCGCCATTCATTATTGTACCAATGGTATAGCTTTTCTTCGTCACGTTTGCCGTCGGGCGAATAGGTGTATGTGCGTCTCTCCGATCCTTCGATGACAGCTTCGTCCAGGAGGTTGACGCTTGCCCTTTCGATGGTTTCGCGCATATTTTCCAGTTTATGGCGTGCGATGCTGGTATTCACCTGTGTTTCCACCATTTTCTGATACTCTTTTTGTTTTTCTGTTTCTGCTTGTCTGGTTTGCTTTGTTTTGATAGATGTTTTGTGCTCTATTCCATATTTTTTACTTATTATGGAATGGATTTGTTGTGCCGATGTTGTCACGGAAAACAGTGACAAACCAATTAATAGTAGTTCTTTTTTCATAATCTGTCTTTTAAAAGTTTATTTATGACGAACAAAAGTATATATATTTTTTGAAATTGAAAGCGAAATGAGTTTTTAATTTAAACGGCTGTTCTGCCTTGTAAAGATTACTATGGTAAAAGGAGAACAAACAGGGTGTTTGGAGACTACGCCTTGCCTGCTTGGAGACTACGCCTTGCCTACATGGAGACTACGCCCCGGCTACATGCAACCTTCATGGTTAACTTTTCTTCTCCCGGAAACAATTCCCTACATCCTTCTGTTTTTTATCCATTGAGGTAAAGTATTAAAGGCTTTTATCAGCTTCTTAATCTTTTATAAATAGGGATTTCCCTATTATTGTTTGGGGAAAATCTCCCGAAAAGCAACAATACCTTGCTTATCTTTGTAATGTGAATAAAAGGATTAAAAAAAATAAACCCATAAACCACAGAGATATGAAAAAGATTGTTTTTTTATTGTTGATTGCCTTGTGTCTCCCTATAGGTTTGATGGCACAGAGCTATGACGATGACCTCTACTTCATTCCTTCCAAAGAGAAGGAAGAGCCGGCACCAGAGAAGAAGGAACCGGTGAGGAGACAGGCCACGACGAATATTTATACGTCTCCGGGGACAACTGTTGTTGTTCAGGACCGCAAAGGAAATACCCGAGATGTGGACGAGTATAACCGCCGCTACGATGCACGTGAAAACGACTTCGAGATGGAGGATGACACCTTATATATTAAAGAGAAATCACGCCCGGATCTGGATGGCGAATGGGTGAACGGTGAGTTCAACGGTTCGCAGGACGATTACGAATATGCAGAACGCATCATCCGTTTCCGTAATCCGCGTTTTGCTGTAAGTATCAGTAGCCCGTTCTATTGGGATATTGTTTACGGAAGTAATTCATGGGACTGGAACGTATATACTGACGGCTTGTATGCCTATGCGTTCCCTACGTTCAGCAATCCGATGTGGTGGGATTGGCGCTATAATTCCTACGGTCCCGGTTGGGGTTGGGGGTGGTCACGTCCTTATTACGGTTGGGGCGGATATTATGGCGGCTGGTACGGTGGTTGGTATGGTGGCGGCTATTGGGGTGGTCACTGGGGACATCATCATCATTATCCCGGGTATTATCCGGGTTGGGGTGGCGGAGGTCACTACTGGAGCAATAACAGTTATACCAATCGTCGGTCTTACGGAAACAGCGACCGGTATTCGTCGGGTACTTCCCGTCGTACATATACCTCAGGAGATGCCTCCCGTCGCCCAAGTGCAGGCGGAACGAGCACTTCCCGTCGTACCAATGCTTCGTCTTCAAGCCGGGTTGTAGGTACACGTACCTCTGCCAGCAGTCGTCCGGGAGTAAGTACGGACAGGGGAGAAGCAAGCTCTTCACGTCGTTCTACCTACACACGTCCGAGCAGTACGCGCAGTACTTATAATAGTAGCTCGCGGACTGAGGTAAGCCGTCCTTCCAGCAGCTCTTCCTCCAGACCGAGCAGTAGTAGCAGTAGCCGTCCGAGTTCTACTTACAACAGAGGTAGCTCAACGCAGCCTTCCAGCCGTAGCAGCTATTCAAGCGGAAGTTCACGTTCGTCGTCTACTCCTTCTTCCAGTAGAAGTTATTCTCCCAGTAGCAGCGGTAGTTCGCGCTCCAGTGCAGGTTCATATAGTGGTGGTAGTTCCTCCCGTTCCAGTGGTGGTGGCGGTGGTTCCAGCCGTAGCAGTAGTAGCCGGAGATAACCGTAGTATTAACTTAAAAGGTAAGGATTATGAAAAAGATAATGATTATAGCGGCTGCCGCCCTGCTTGCAGGCAGTGCAAAGGCACAGACAATATACGATGCTGCTAAGTTTACTGGTAAGGATTTAAATGGAACTGCCCGTTTTGTCGGTATGGGTGGCGCAATGAGTGCTTTAGGAGGAGATATATCCACTATCGGAACAAATCCGGCTGGTATCGGAATCTACCGCAGTAACGATGTGATGACTACTTTCAGTTTCTCAGCCTATGGGATGGAGAACACATACAAGGGACTTGACAATGTTTATAATTCAAAATGGGATAAGAACCGTGGAGGATTTGATAATATAGGTTTTGTGTTTTCTTCAAAGATAGGTAATCAGACGCCTCTGCGGTATGTGAATTTCGGATTCAACTATCACAAATCGAAGTCGTTCTATAAGAATATGGGCATGGAGGGTTTGCTGAACACAGCGCCTGGCGATGGAATTGTAACCCAAACCTACCAGATGGCTAATCAGGCGAATGGAGTGAAAGACAGCAAATATTTTGAAGGTCGTGAAGCTTTTCGCGATCAGGATTTGGGCTGGCTTTCCGTATTGGGCTCTCAAGGTCATCTAATAATTGAAGATGGAAAAGACCAATGGGGTGGAAACCTCTACAGACCGATGACTACCGATATCCCCTATGCTAAGTTTCACTCTGAGGAAAGAGGCGGAATTGATCAATATGACTTCAACGTATCGTTCAACGTCAATGACCGTTTCTATTTCGGAATGACAATAGGTGCTTATGACGTAGACTATAAGAAGTACTCTTCTTATGACGAGAACTATGGCGAGACAGGATATTTGCTGGAAAGCTGGAACAAGATTGGCGGTAGTGGATTTGACTTTAAGCTGGGAGCCATTGTACGTCCCATCGAATCCTCTCCTCTGCGTTTCGGTGTGTCTGTGCACTCTCCTACATTCTATAAACTTACGCTGACTACAAGCTCTCGTATGGTTTCCGATGTCTTTTTGGGTGATAAACTGACTCGGACCACCATTGATACCTATGACTTGGTGGGTGATATGAACCGTGAGTATAGTTTCCGTACACCGTGGACTTATAATTTCAGTCTCGGATATACAGTGGGCAGTAGCCTGGCTATCGGTGCGGAGTATGAATATGAAAATTATTCAACAATGCGCTTCAACTACCCCGAAGGTGATGCAATGACTTGGGAAAATGGCCAGACCAGTATGCTGAAAGGAGTTAGTACGGTTCGCGTAGGGGCAGAGTATAAGGTGATTCCGCAATTTGCTTTCCGTTTGGGATACAATTACAGCACTTCTGCCTTTAAGGATAATGCTTTCAAGAACTTACCTATAAACTCAATAAGTACAGATACAGATTTTGCCAATGCCCAGGCGCTTAGCAATTATACCATCGGTATCGGTTATCGTGGCAGCTTGCTTTATGCAGATCTCGCATATAAATACAGTACTTATAAAGAGAAGTTCTATGCCTTTGAAGATATATATCTTAACAAGACGGACGTTACCAACACTCGCAGCCAGGTACTCTTTACCATCGGCATGCGTTTCTAAAAAAGAAGAGTTTCAATTGCAATTATAACTTTTGTGTGTGAAAAAGATCCCCGGAGAAATGCAGTACTCCGGGGATTCTTGTTTTATATAGCGTATACTTCTATGTTGCAACGCTTTATGTTACCATTTAGGAAAGATAATATAACGAGTCCTAAAGTACGTATTTAACAATGCCTTAAAATGTATTTTAACGCTCCCTTAAAATGCATAGTTTACATCTGAACTATGCATTCTTTGTCAGGCATAGTACGTATGATTCTCAGCGAATGTTAATATGGTTAATCAATACTCCACTTTATCTTCCTTCTCCGCCCACTCTTCAAAAGCTTTGATAGCTTCATTGTGGAGCAGTACCTCCGAAGGCAATTTCCGGTCTGCGGGCTTCAACTCCAGTTCGTCATAAATAAATGAGTCATCGAACCCTATATTCTTTGCATCCGTTTTGTTATTGCCATAATACATTTTATCCAGTCGTGCCCAATAGATCGCTCCCAGACACATCGGGCAGGGTTCACACGAAGTATATATTTCGTAACCGCTTAGGTTGAATGTACCAAGCTGGGCAGCAGCAGCACGGATAGCGCTGACTTCCGCATGGGCTGTAGGGTCGCAAGAGGCGGTTACGCGGTTTACTCCGGTAGCAATAATCTCTCCATCTTTGGCAATAACAGCACCAAACGGGCCACCACCATTAGCGACATTTTCTTTTGAAAGCTCAATGGCTTTCCGCATTAATTCTTCCTTAGTCATATCTTTTAAGATTTGGTTTTAAGGCAAAGGTAATCATTCAGACAATTCCCGACAACCAAGTTCTTCTTTTATTTGTTGTTATATCATATTTTATTTAAAAACAATCAGCGTATGAAATTTGATATAGCAATCATTGGCGGAGGTCCCGCCGGATATACCGCTGCCGAGCGTGCAGGGGCCAACGGTCTGAGAACCGTACTGTTTGAGAAAAAAGCAATGGGGGGTGTATGCCTTAATGAAGGATGTATCCCAACCAAAACATTATTGTACTCCGCCAAAGTGCTGGATAATATAAAAGGAGCATCCAAGTATGGTGTTTCCGTCTCCGGGCTTCCCGCGTTTGATATGGAAAAGATTATCAGCCGCAAAGACAAGACAGTGAAGAAGCTGACGGGAGGAGTGACAATGACGGTAACTTCCTACGGAGTAACGATTGTGGAGCATGAAGCCCTCATAGTGGGGGAGAAGGACGGGCGAATACACATTAGCAGTGAGGGCGAATCATATGAGGTGACCTATCTGATGGTTTGTACGGGTTCTGATACGGTGATTCCTCCGATAAAGGGGCTTACGGATGTAGATTACTGGACTTCAAAAGAAGCCCTGGAGTCAACGCAGCTCCCCCGGTCACTCGTCATCATTGGTGGTGGTGTAATCGGTATGGAGTTCGCCTCTTTCTTCAACAGTATGGGAGTGCGGGTAGCAGTGATCGAGATGATGCCCGAAATTCTGGGTGCGATGGATAAAGAAACCAGCGCCATGCTCCGGGCAGACTATACGAAACGGGGTGTTAATTTCTATCTGAATACAAAAGTGATTGAAGTAGGTAAGGCAGGAGTTACAGTAGAGAGAGACGGGAAAACAACCGTGCTTGAGGCAGATAAGATATTAGTCAGCGTGGGACGTAAAGCAAATATAGGCCAGGTGGGGCTTGATAAACTGAACATCGAGCTACACCGTAGTGGAGTGAAAGTAAATGAGCACATGCAAACCTCTCACCCGCATGTATATGCTTGTGGTGATATTACAGGCCATTCGATGCTGGCACATACCGCCATCCGTGAGAGTGAGGTGGCTATTAATCACATCTTAGGCGTAGAAGATAAGATGAGCTACGACTACGTTCCCGGAGTAGTTTATACCAATCCCGAACTTGCGGGGGTGGGGAAGACGGAAGAAGAGCTGATCGCCGGAGGGGTGAGTTACCGGGTACAGAAGTTACCAATGGTCTACTCCGGGCGTTTTATTGCCGAGAATGAATTGGGAAATGGGCTTTGCAAACTGATTCTTGATGAAGATGAGCATATCATCGGCTGTCACTTGTTGGGGAATCCGGCTTCGGAACTAATTGTGGTGGCAGGTATTGCCATCGAGCACGGATATACGGTAGAAGAGTTTAAAAAGAGCGTATTTCCTCACCCCACGGTGGGAGAGATTTTCCATGAAACCCTTTTTGCCTGATGTTCTGCATAGACAACCGCTGTACGGATATCTATTTCAATCTGGCAGCAGAAGAATATCTGTTGAAGCAGAAGCGTGAGAACTATTTCATGCTTTGGCAGGCAACTCCTACGGTGGTTATCGGCAAACATCAGCGTGTGGAGGCAGAAGTGGATACGGACTACACGCAGCAGTACGGTGTGAGGATTGCCCGCCGTTTCTCCGGTGGAGGTGCAGTTTATCACGATGCGGGAAATGTCAACCTCACTTTCATAGAGACTGCTACTCAGCCCGACTTCAACTATTATCTGCAACAGACCATTGATTTTCTGGCAACGGTAGGGATTACTGCCAGTGCGGACAGTCGCTTAGGGGTGTATATCGACGGGCAGAAGATATCCGGTAGTGCGCAGTGTATCCACAAAAACAGAGTGATGTATCACTGCACACTCCTCTTTTCTACAAACATCGAGGCATTGAATGCCTCGCTCAATGGCAGGTCGGAGCCGGAAGTACTGGCTCCCGGTTCTCACATAGTGCGCGCCGTGCCGTCAGTAAAAAGTGAAGTGACCAATGTGTGCAGGCATTTGCAACAGCCTCCGGATATGCGACGCTTTCTACGGCTCCTGTTTCATTACTTTTTGAGTGAGAATGGAGAGAATCCTATCTATCGTTTCACCCGTAATGATATAGAAGCTATTGAACGGCTGAAGCGTGAAAAGTATGCTACGGAAGCGTGGATTTGGGGGAATTGACAGGGGACAGTGGACAATTGACAATTGACAGTGGACAATTGACAGTTATTATGCGGTGTGACAACAACTATAAACTATTAACTCGGAACTTTCTATTCTGGAAGGTTGTTTAATCTATATAAGTCAATAATAATAAAAGAATAAGTTATATGCCAAAGTTTGAAATAAAGATGCCCAAATTGGGTGAGAGTGTCACTGAAGGTACCATTATATCCTGGTCGGTACAAGTAGGCGACGTCGTTCAGGAAGACGATGTGTTGTTTGAGGTAAATACTGCCAAAGTGAGTGCCGAAGTTCCGTCTCCGGTAGCCGGTAAGGTGGTAGAGATATTGTTTAAAGAAGGCGATACGGTGCCGGTAGGAACTGTAGTAGCCCTTGTAGATATGGGGGGAGAAGGCGAAGGCGAACAGGAAGAAACCGAAACAGAGCAACCTGCAAGCAGAATACCCACTTCTGACTCTCCACAGGAGAAAGTAGTGAAAGCGGAAGAAGAGCGTTGGTACTCACCCGTTGTGTTACAGCTGGCACGGGAGGCAAAAATTCAGAGGGAAGAACTGGATACCATTCCCGGTACAGGCTATGAGGGGCGGTTGAGTAAGAAAGATATCAAAGATTACATTGCCCGGAAGAAGAGTGGTAGTCCTGCTGCGCCTAAAGTTACTGTTCAGCAAGCAGCCGCTATAGCCAAAGAGGCTCCGGTGAGTACAGCTCCGGCTACTTCGCCTGTATCTGCTGCTACCACTGCTCCGGTTGCACCGGTTGTCTCGCCTGCCCCGGTAGTCGGTTCCACTTCGGATGTGGAAGTGAAGCCTATGGATTTTGTCCGTAAGATTATTGCCGATCATATGGTAATGTCGAAGAAAGTTTCTCCACACGTAACCAATGTAGTCGAAGTTGATGTGACCCAGCTGGTTCATTGGCGTGAGAAGAATAAAGATGCGTTCTTCCGTCGGGAGGGTGTGAAGCTGACTTATATGCCTGTCATAACAGAGGCGGTAGCTAAAGCATTGGTTGCTTATCCGCAGGTGAATGTATCTGTTGACGGTTACAATATACTGTTTAAGAAGCACATCAATATCGGGGTTGCCGTATCGCTGAATGACGGTAATCTGATTGTACCTGTCATCCATGATGCCGACCGTCTGAACCTGAACGGACTGGCACTGAGCATAAACTCACTGGCACTTAAAGCCCGCAATAATAAGCTGACTCCTGACGAGATTAGTGGCGGAACATTTACAATCACCAACTACGGTACATTTAAGATGCTTTTTGGTACTCCGGTAATCAATCAGCCGGAGGTCGCTATCCTAGGTGTGGGGAGTATTGAGAAGAAGCCGGTTGTAAAAGAAACTCCCGAAGGAGATGTGATCGCTATCCGGCACAAAATGTACCTCTCTCTCTCTTATGACCACCGGGTAGTAGATGGCTCATTAGGGGGTAACTTCCTCCGTTTTATTGCAGACTATTTAGAGCGTTTCACCTCAGAATAGTGCTCCTGTAGCGCTTCTGGGCAGCTTTTTGGGGATGCTGTTATGACACACCTGTGTCACCGGTCATGACACACCTGTGTCACCAGTCATGACACACCTGTGTCACCAGTCATGACACACTGATGTCACCGAGCATGACATCACGATGTCACCAGGCATGACATCACGATGTCACCGGGCATGACATCACGATGTCACAACACCCCCTCCCGAAGCCTCCCTCGAAGTATCCCCTAAATGTCAAATAAAAATACACATCGATAACCCCATTAATATACAATCATCGCCTGCCGCACCTCCCCGTGCGGGAAGCACAAAGAACTATTTATGAAGAAATATGATATTAAGACTACTGACGAAGCCACGCTTCGTAAGTGGTATCATCTGATGACCCTGGGACGTGCCCTTGACGAGAAAACGCCGTCTTATTTATTACAATCTCTGGGTTGGTCTTTCCATGCCCCTTATGCGGGGCATGATGGTATTCAGTTAGCTATCGGGCAGGTTTTCACCAAAGGAGAAGATTTTCTTTTCCCATACTATCGCGATATGCTTACCGCTCTTTCTGCCGGAATGAGTGTAGAGGAACTGATTCTAAACGGCATTTCCAAAGCTACCGACCCCGGTAGTGGCGGTCGTCACATGTCCAATCACTTCGCCAAACCGGAGTGGCACATTGAAAATGTCTCTTCTGCCACCGGTACACACGACTTGCATGCTGCAGGCGTAGCCCGGGCTATGGTTTACTACGGCCACCGGGGTGTTGCGATCACTTCGCATGGTGAATCGGCCTCCTCCGAGGGCTTTGTTTACGAAGCTGTCAATGGGGCCAGTCTTGAGCGCCTGCCTGTTATCTTTGTATGGCAGGACAATGGTTATGGTATCTCTGTTCCGAAAGATGAGCAGACTGCCAACCGTAAAGTTGCCGATAACTTCTCCGGCTTTAAGAATCTGAAAATCATTCATTGTAACGGCAAAGACGTGTTCGACTCTATGAATGCGATGACCGAAGCCCGTGAGTTTGCCATTGCCAATCGCACCCCGGTGATTGTGCATGCCAATTGTGTCCGTATCGGTTCGCATTCCAATTCGGACAAGCATACCCTTTACCGCGATGAGAACGAACTTACCTATGTGAAAGACGCCGATCCGCTGATGAAATTCCGCCGGATGTTGCTCCGTTACAAACGACTGTCGGAAGAGGATTTGCAAAAGATAGAAGCCGAAGCGAAAAAAGAGCTTAGTGCTGCCAATCGCAAAGCACTTGCTGCTCCCGATCCCGATCCGAAGTCGATTTTTGACTTTGTACTGCCGGAACCTTATGAACCGAAGAAGTACCCGGATGGAACTCACAATGAGGTAGAAGGAGAGAAGGCTTTTATGGTGACTGCTATTAATGAAACACTGAAATCTGAGTTCAGGCGCAATCCCGATACCTTTATCTGGGGACAGGATGTGGCAAACAAAGAAAAAGGAGGCGTATTTAATGTCACCAAAGGCATGCAACAGGAGTTTGGCGATGCCCGTGTATTCAGTGCACCGATTGCCGAAGATTATATCGTAGGTACAGCCAATGGTATGTGTCGCTTCGACCCGAAGATACATGTTGTGATAGAGGGTGCTGAGTTTGCCGATTATTTCTGGCCGGCCGTAGAGCAGTACGTAGAGTGTACACACGAGTACTGGCGAAGCAACGGAAAATTTGTTCCCAATATCACCCTGAGATTAGCTTCGGGTGGTTATATCGGTGGTGGACTGTATCACTCCCAAAATATTGAAGGAGCTCTTACCACCCTTCCCGGAGCGCGGATTGTGTGTCCTTCTTTTGCCGATGATGCGGCCGGACTGCTTCGTACAAGTATGCGTTCGCGGGGATTCACTTTGTTTATTGAACCGAAAGCTCTGTACAATTCAGTAGAAGCCTCAGCCATTGTGCCCGAAGATTTTGAGGTACCTTTTGGTAAGGCCCGTATCCGTCGTGAAGGTTCCGATCTGAGTATTATCACTTATGGCAATACTACCCATTTTTGCCTTAACGTAGCCGAACGCCTGGCGAAGGAAAACGGATGGGAAGTGGAAGTGATCGACCTTCGTTCACTGATCCCGTTAGACAAAGAGACTATCTTTGAATCGGTAAAGAAAACCAGCAAGGCATTGGTGGTGCACGAAGATAAAGTCTTTTCGGGCTTTGGTGCCGAGGTAGCTGCTACTCTTGGGACAGAGATGTTCAGGCATCTTGATGCTCCTATTCGTCGCGTAGGTTCCACATTTACACCGGTTGGGTTTCATCCGGCACTGGAACGTGCTATTTTGCCCGATGAAGAAAAGATATATGCAGCAGCAAAAGAGTTATTGGAATATTAAGAAAGATAGATTGATAAATAATCGTTCATCATTATATGATACTGTTATTGAAACGCAGAAACTCACAGATTCACGCAAAGCATATCATCGCTCAAGTATAGCGCAGCCATTTAATCTGCGAAAATCTGCGATCATTTGCGTTTCAATAAAACACTGTCACATAGTATGAACTTAATTTGAAGTATTACTTATATGAAAAAGATAGCATTGATTTACGCTGCCAATTCGGATAAGACGGCCTTGGTAGCAAAAAAGATACAAAAAGAGCTGGGTGATGCAGTTGAGATAGTCTCTGTAGAGAACGCCTGGCAGAATGATTTTGAAGCATACGACCATTTGATTGTGGGAGCTTCTACCTGGTTTGACGGAGAACTGCCTACCTATTGGGATGAACTTCTGCCGGAGCTGAGGACACTTCAACTGAAGGGAAAGAAAGTAGCCATCTTTGGCCTGGGTGACCAGGCAAAGTATCCTGATAACTTTGTAGATGGTATGGGCATACTGGCAGATGTTTTTGAAGAAGACGGAGCCACCCTGGTTGGTTTTACTTCTACAGAGGGATATAAATTTAATAAGTCTCGTGCACTGCGTGGCAATCAATGGTGTGGCTTGGTTATTGATCTTGATAATCAGGCGGAACTGACGGACAAGCGGGTGAGGGAGTGGTGCAAGGAGATTATAAAGTAGTGATTAGTGATTAGTGATTAGTGGGCTGCGCTATGGCAACGATTGCGCAGCCCACTAATCACTAATCACTTATCGCTAATCACTTACCACTAATCACTCTCTCTCCCTACCAATACCAACAAATACCGAAAGCCATTGGCGATACATCCGGTCCCTTTCCTTTTTCAAAGAGTCCGTAGGTAGAATAACGCAGATAGAAGCCCAGGCTGCCGTATCCAGCTTGTGCCAACAGGTTGATGCCTACCGGGTGTACATACATGCCTTTACCCAGTGTCTCTTTGTGTCCGTTTACTTTTGCCATTGATTTCACACCGTGGCGTATTTCCACTTCCGGTCCGGCAGCAAAGAATACGGGGCGACGTCCGTTGATCCTTGTCTGCCATTCGATAGAGATAGGAATACGAAAATGGAAGTAGCGCAGACGGCTTTTGTTATAAATCGTTTCCTCATCTCCGGCAAAGACACCCGTACTGCCTTCTGCTTTCAGGAAAGCCTGATTGCCGTCCAGACGGAAAGAGGTATATCCCCAACCCAGCCCGAAGGTCATTCCCCAGTGACGATCACGGGTCAGAGCAATATGGCTGGAGAAAAGATTGGCGCCGATTTCCCAGGATTTACCGGCATCCAGTGATGCTTTTCCGGTGGGTCCGAAGCTATAGAAATCGTTCGTGAGGCGGCTGAATCCCATATAAAAACCACTGGAGTGCGGATCGAAGCGGTTGCGTTTTTTCGGTGCAAAGGGTAGCGCATTCAATATGCTTGGGCGGTCAGAGTCGATACGGGTGAGGTAGACGCCTTCAAAAAGCTTTTCTTCCTGTCTGGTGTCGTTACTGATATTCTCTTCGTAGATTTTGATTTTCACGTTACCTTCTCCCTTCAGGATAATGATAGAGTCGCCGGAAGTGTTTACGGTCGTTTGTTTTCTGGTTTCGTTTTCTTGTGCTGCAATACCCATGAACGGGAAGAGCATCATACATGCTAAAATGATCTTTTTCATGTCTTTATCGTTTTTATTGTTTTAGTTTTTTCTTTGGAATAAGAGTGCTACAAGCTCGTCCGAATTCAGATTGCCTTCGATATAGATCAAGGTAGCGCTGTTTTTCTTCCCGATCTTGAACAGGAGGAAACGGTTCAGCTTCTCTTTGCCTTTTTTCACCTGAGTGAGTTGATAATAGGCAGTCAGCAGTTTACCGTCTTCGATGATCTCCTGTATTTTTTTCATAGTTCCTTCTTTCTGGTCTTTCTCCAGACAATCCAGTATATAAGGTAATGCTTCTGTCACATCTTTGAAAACCAGACTTTTGTATAGGTCGATACGGTAGGAGTCCAGCATGTCTCGGGACAATTCTACCATCGTCACACCCTTTTGCTTGCCGTATTTCTGAAATACGGAAGCACTGTGCAGATCTTCCTGTGCCTTTATACCAGCCGGGAAGGCAGCTAATAGCAGGATGATAAGTGTTGTGCGAATGACTGTATTCATATAGGTTCTTTTTATTTTTTTTGATAGTTTACTACTGTTTCTATTCACCAAAGAGGCTGTCGAGAAGTTCATCTTCGTCGAGGCTTACATTGCGGAAAGCCGCCATAGCTTGTTCGCGCACCAGATTTTCGTCCGTGTAGCACTTACCGTCGATGATGACGTAGCTGTCGGGCATAGCGTTGAAGTGACGGTGAATACCGGCAATGCCCAGTAGCAGAAGCAGTCCGGCGGCAATTCCGCTCAGGGTGTAGATGGCGTGGCGACGGAGCTTTTTTTGCTTTGTAGCAGGCTCTGTATCGGTGACCTTAGCTTGCCTGTTTTCTTTTTCAAGGAAAGCAAACAGGGGGCTGTATTCTTTCAGGTGTTCCGGCACGATTCCCTGGGTGAAGAAGTGTCTGAGTTCGCGTTCTTCTTCGCAAGAGGTTTCACCTTCAAAGTATTTATTTAATAATTCTTCTATATTCATGCTTCGTTTCTCCTTTTTCTTTCTTGTATGGTTTGCAGGTAAATGTCTCTAACTTTCTTTCGTGCTCTGGACAAGTTGCTGCGGATAGCTTCAGGATTACATCCGGTGATTTCTGCAATCTCGTCTGTTTCGTATTCCTGCACGTCCTTCATTTGTATGATGGTGCGTTGCAGACTGGGTAGCGAGTCGATGATTTCGCGCATCAGGCGGAATTCATCTTTCTCTTCGAGTACTCGCTCCGGAGTAGCCGATTGGCTGGGGGCTTGCACCTGATCCAGTGAAAGGGCGTCCGGGCGTCGGGCCCGCCAGATATCCATGCAGAGGTGGTGTGTCATGGTCATGGCCAAGGCTTCGATACTGCGGTATTCGTCCAGTCTCTGGCGCATATTCCATAGCTTCAGCATGACTTCCTGCACTGCGTCTTCGGCATCGGAGGGATCTTCTGTCAATTTCCGCGCATAGTTTAATAACTTTTCGCGGAGGGGTAGCACGTCTATTTTAAATTGTTTGAGTTCCATTTACATCAATAAGACGGAGGGAGAGGAGAAACGTGACATCAAAGATAGAACTTTTTTAAGTAAACTGGAAAAGCAGGTTGCTTTCTGTCTCTGTAACAGTCTTTTTTGTTAAGTAATCGTCCATCGTTATATGATACTTTTATTGAAACGCAGAAACTCACAGATTCACGCAAAGCATATCATTGCTCAAGTATAGCGCAGCCATTTAATCTGCGAAAATCTGCGATCATTTGCGTTTCAATAAAATGTTGTCATAGTATGAACTAAATTTGAAGTACTACTTACTATTATCAAACTATCATTTGCAGATAAGCTGTTGAGTAGGAGTCTTTAAGCAAGGATAAACAATGGTAGAGGTAACGATTGGGTAACCGTTTGGCAAATACTTAACTTTTATTGTTGGCAGATCCTATTCTGATATACTTGAAAACCATGTTGTACCAATAAAGCGGGGAATCTCATACTATCTGAGATTCCCCGCTTTATTGTAAGAGAAAAACTCTTTACTCGTATTTTTTGCATTCTTCTATTAGCTCTTCGCTACATTGTTCCGGAGCTAATGGTGAAAAAAGTTCTATTAAATTATCTTCAGGATCGCGCAAATGCACCGTGCGCATTCCCCAATCAGCCATATTGGTGGGTTCATTAACAAATACCACACCCTTTTCTTTCAACGCTGTATAAGTATCGTCAACATTGTCTACACTGAATGATACAAGTGATTTCTCTCGGAATCCAACAGGCAGTTCTTTATTCGCATTACCTACAGACGGTGCCATCCAGTCGGATACAAAAAGGGCAAATCCTTCTATTCCGTCTGCTACCTTAAAACTGGCATATCCACTGTTCTCATCGCCCCAAGCCGGTTCCAATCCAAGTTGTTCAGAGTAGAACTTAAAACATTTAGCAAAATCCTTAACCAATAATCTTACATTACTAAATTTCATTGTTGTCGAATTTTTATGGTTATTCTTATACGTGTGTTTCTTGAATTATTCATTAGCAATGACTTTTATATCTTTCCCAGTATCTTATCCATCACCCAATTGGTAAGTGTGGCACTTTCGCCGTCGCACGTACAGATTGATTTTCCTAACAGATGGTCTACCACTGCCTGAATAAGCGGTTGTTGTACATGTTCAGGGTTTTCGATATGTATCTCTTCCCGTCCTCGTTCCGTATGTAGTGCAATGGGATCAAATGAAAAGACGGAGAAACAGATCATACCTTTGTCACCGATAATTTCGATACGGTCTTCCTTGGCGGACTCATGTGCAACGAAGCACCAGGAGCCACTCCCTACCAGTCCGTTGTCAAACTGGAAGCAGGCACTCAATGTGTCTTCTGCCGGATACAATCCGCCACGGTTACTTTTATAACCACTGGCTTCGAGGATGCAACCAAACATCTCCTGCAATAAATCTATCTGGTGAGGGGCGAGATCATAGAAATAACCACCTCCGGCGATGTCTGCCTGCACCCGCCAGGGTAGGTTGTCGCGGTTATAGTCCAGATCGCGGGGAGGCTGGGCGAAGCGGATTTGTATATTGATTACATTGCCGATAGCACCTTCTTCCACAAGCTGTTTTACCTTGATGAAGTAGGGCAGGTAGCGACGGTAGTAAGCCACGAAACAAGGAACGCCCGTTTCGCGTGAGATACGGTTGATACGGGTGCACTCTTCATAAGTGACGGCCATTGGTTTCTCTATATAGGCGGGCTTGCCGGCTTTCATTGACATGATGGCGTATGTGGCGTGAGAGGAAGGGGGAGTGGCAATGTAGATGGCGTTTACCTCCGGATCATCAATAAGCTCCTGAGCATCGTCATACCATTTTCTGATACCTCTTTCCTCTGCATAAGCTTTTGCTTTGGAGCCGTCACGACTCATTACGGCCACCACCTCAGAGCCTTCCACCTTTTGGAACGCAGGGCCGCTTTTCTTCTTTGTCACTTCACCGCAACCGATGAAGCCCCATTTAATAATCTTTTCACTCATACCTATCTGTTTTTTTTACGATCACAAAGATAAGAATATTTTTCTGTCAAGAGCATATTTATTGATTCTTAACTTAAAAGCGTTCCTTTTGAGAGAAAATGCTGTTTGCATCATAACACAGTGGTATTTCTATCGTAACATACCGGGAGATGAGCCATAACATACCGGGAAACAAACCGTAACATATTGGGAAACTTTTGGTGAGTGCCGGGGAAAATAGCATGAAGTATCCAGCTCGCAGGCTTTCTATGACGTATGTGCATAAAAAAAGGAGAGCGCGTAGTGTCCCTCCTTTATGTGCAGTTTAACTGAGTCTCCTTTATGAATCCATTGACCAATATACGACATTGAAATCTCAAAGCCAGGCTTTTCACCTTTTTATTTTCTTGCAAATCACTTCCTACTCCTTGCCATAGTATTTTTGGTAGATTTCTTTGTATTCTTTTCCTTCACGGAATTTTGTAAGCCAGGAGTTGAGGCTGTCCAGTAATACAGGTGATTGCTTGCTGACACCCCATGAATAAAATTGTGTAAAGCTGATATCCGTACTGATGTCAAGTTGTGGCAACGAATCTGCCGCTGCCCGGGCAATGCTTTCGTCGCACACGGCATAATCGATATCTCCGTGAGCTACCATTGCTATCAGTTGTTCCGAACCGTATTTTTCTACTTCGTTGGTGTAAATCGTATCTCCTATCTCATTTCCCAGATTGCGAATGCGGAGGATGGATGGCGAACCTTTTACTACATGGAGTGTCCGCCCTGCCAGATCGAGCTGATTTTTGACAAAGAGTGAATCGTGCTCGGATATAGGTTTGCGTTGAACTAACACCTGTTTGCTTAGAATGATGGGGGAAGTGAGAAGTAAAGAGTCCTTGAGTTCGCTGGTCACCAGGATGCCGTAGGCGATAACGTCATACTTTCCTGTTTCTAATCCTTGCAACCGTTGCCCGAAACTCATCACTGGAGATACCTGTGCCTGGATTCCCTTATCCCGGGCGAAGGCTTCTATCAGTTCGTAGTGAAAGCCCGTCACCGTATCACCGTCCACGTAAAAGCTGATAGAATTGTATTCTGTTGCTGCATGGAGAATGCCGCTTGCAATGATCTCGGCATAGTCTCGCGGATGTCCGTTCTCTTTCTCCTTCTTCTGTGGCCAGAGCCAAAGTACCAGAAAGCATATGACTCCCAGTAACAGGTATTTCAGATATTTCCGTTTTATTGGTTTCATAGGTTCACGAGGTCATTAATCGTAGAAGTTCCAGGAAACTCCAAACTTTAGCAATCGTGGATTGATCGGATAGTGGGGAGCATAAAACGAGTTCGGCCGATTTATAAGTCCGTCGTTCACGTGATACATCATGACGAAGAAACGTGTCCGTTTCAGGTGCAGATTGGCATATACATTGACAATAGGATAAGCACCTATCTCTACCTGATCTTTGGACGATTGAAGGTAAAATTGTCCGGTAGCAGGCATATAGGCCGGAGCATAATATTTAGTGAAGTAGCGTACATCGGCACCCAGTTGCACACTCAATACTTTCTTTGCGAGTTTAAAGTCGAGGTAAAGATTGTGGTACAACGAGAGAGTGGGGAGCGGAAGCACTGTACTGTTACTTGATTTCTGCCAGGTCACTTCATTGTCCAGATGGAGAATGCCGAGGCGAAAGTCTTGTGCCAGAGTAGCCGAAACTACCTGTACGTTGCCTCCAAATTGTTCGGGCACTGCCTGCTGGTTGAAGTAAGTATAATTCTTGATATTCTCTACGCCTGCTTTCAGATGCGTTTTCCAACGGTCGATGTTTAGTTCTCCTTCTATGCGGGTACGAAATTCCTTGTCCATGTTATCATTGTCCCAATAGAAGTGTTTGGAGTGATAATGGCGCATGTAGAACGAGGGCAGTGTGTTGCTGACAGACGCGCGTGCTATCAGGCTCACCGTATCCTTGCCCAAACGGAAGTTCAGATCGATATCTCCTTTTACGTTGAATTGTCCGATGGCTTTTCCCAATAAGCCTACTTCACCTATGGCGTGGTAGTGGAGTACTTTCCCTTGTCGCTTAGCCAGCTCGCCACCTACAAAAACCTCATTTTCTGTATAGTGATCTTTACTGACAGAGTCTGCATTCATCAGTTCATATTTACTGAGTTTATGCGATATGAAGGCAGTGACCCCGGCTTTGGCATATTTGTTAAAACCTTCGAGCAGGGAGATTCCAAATGTATTCTTTATGCCGATATAGGAGGTGGAATCATCCACCACATAAGGTTGTCCCGGTTTGATGTACGTATTTTGGTAATAATCTTTCAGTTGGTCGTTGGACGTAAATTTACGCTTCGTCCATTCCACCTGCATCGTGTGAATGAAACTGGTGACGGGCACAAACTCTTGTTGAGGAGGCAACGTATCATTTTCCTGTTGAGGGAGGTCGCGATGGAATCCCAGTTTGTAGCGTTGCGTCAGGAATACATAACTGTCAGTATTACGGGAAGTGGCTGTATTCATCACCGTCGGCATGTTGGTAGATTCATACACTCTTCCACCTTCTGCTGCACCCTCGGGATCTTTGATATAATCGTCGTTCGTTATACCTCCGTTCTCGTTGTTCTTCAGGTAGTTGTAGCTATACAGCAAAGTCCCTTCATATTTCTCTCCCATATAACTGATAAAGGGAGCTGCGTTGAAGTATGAGGTACTTGAATGGTTGTAATATCCGCGTCCATACAGATAGTCGATGTTGAAGCCGAAAGCAAGCCGCTTGTTGACATTCACCGAAAAATAAGATTTGAAACGCTCTTCTCCGTTTATTTTGTTACCTGCTTTGTTATAGGTCAGATTCGTATATGGAACATTGCTATTGGTAAAATTAAATTCATCAGGCCGCACGAAGAAGAAAGAATATGGCTGCATGAAGATAGTTGGTTCTGCTGCCTGCCGGTCAAAGAAGATACGAGACATACGTGGAGCACCCATGTTACCTAAGTAGTTATAGTGTCCGGTCATACCTTCTGTCAGATTAGCATTCTGGTAGTTAAGTCGGGCTGTATCGGCAGGAATACGGGTTACGTTTCCCAGATTTTCGCTGACACGCCACATGTAAAGTTTGGGTGGAAGTCCCTGGATTTCTACATTTGCGCTATCCAGACTTTGGGGACGCATGGCAGGGTCTATCTGGTTGCCATATTGGTCTACGATATTGCCAAATTCATCCTGTCGGTCTCCGTACGGATTGTTTGGGTTGACTTGCGCTTGGATAGCCAACTGACCTACGATAAAGAGTAGTATATATGTAAGTAGGATTCGTCTCATAATTGGGCGCAAATATACGACAAAAAAGTTGAAGCTTACAGAGTTGAAACCTTAATTAATTGAAAGTTGAAAATTGAAAATTGAAAGTTAGCTGCGCTGCCATGCTGCATAGTAACTTTCAATTTTCAATTTTCAACTTCCAACTAAATTAAGCCTCCCTGATCAGTTCCATCCCTTTCTTGATGGCTTCTTCATTCATCGGTATCAGGTGATGATGGCGTTCGGGGAGAGTTTTCTTTAATCCTTTGATAACATTTTCCAGTGTTACAATAGGACGTAGTTTCAGTAAGCCACCCAGTACGATCATGTTGAATGCTTTGGCATTCTTCATTTCATTGGCTGCATCCATAGCATCAATGCGGTATACTTTGATGTCTTTGCGGGTAGGTGGGTTGATAATTCCGTATCCGTCGTAGATAAGAATTCCACCCGGCTTGATACGGCTCTCAAACTTCTCGAGCGAAGGCTGGTTTAATATGATAGCTGTGTCATACTGACTTAGAATCGGAGAGGAGATTCTGTCATCACTTACGATCACCGTTACGTTGGCAGTTCCACCGCGTTGCTCCGGTCCGTAAGCTGGCATCCAGGTTACTTCTTTGCCTTCCATCAGTCCGGAATAAGCTAAAATTTTTCCCATAGACAGTACTCCCTGTCCACCGAATCCTGCTATAATTATTTCTTCTTTCATTTTTTAATAATGTGCTAATGTGCCAATGTGCTAATGTGTCAATTAAGGGTTACATTTGCTGTTTGGCCGAATTAATAATGCTGTTTAGTAATCTCAATATGTCGCCGAGGTCATTTAGCAGATTCTTTTCATAGGGATAATTTGTAGCTTCTTCACAAAGCAATAGCCAGTATTTGGTCTCTTCTGCTTCCTTTGCAGCTATTTTGAGTTTATGAATAAAATCAGCTCTACTCTCACAGTTTTGTGCCTCATGTATATTTGCGCCAATAGATGTTCCACTTTTTAATAATTGGTGGGATACTACAAATTTTTTGTTTTGTTCAAGAGTTTCGCAATAGTTTATGATAGATAAAGCAAATGCAAAACTCTTATCCAAAACAATATTTCCAGTCTTTATTGGCATATTGGCACATTGGCATATTGAATAATCATTATTCTTTATTTTTCAAGTCACCGAGCGGATAGAATGGGAACATATGTTCTTCCATCCATTTGTTAGACTTTTCGGGAGTCATTTTCCAGCCGGAACTACAAGTAGAAACAATTTCTACCAGGTTGGAGCCTTTGCCAGCCATAGAGTTTTCAAATGCTTTGCGGATCGCTTTCTTTGCTTTACGGATTGCAGGAACCGATTGTACGGATTGACGGGTAACGTATGCCGTACCTTCCAGTTGCGCAGCAATTTCAGTAATTTTCAGAGGATATCCGTGCAAGTCTACATCACGTCCGTAGGGGCAAGTGGCGGTTTTCATACCCACGAGGGTTGTTGGAGCCATCTGTCCACCGGTCATACCATATATGGCATTGTTGATGAAGATGATAGTGATATTCTCACCGCGATTGAGTGCATGGATTGTTTCGGCTGTACCGATACAGGCAAGGTCACCATCGCCCTGGTAAGTGAATACCAGACGGTCCGGCCATAAGCGTTTGATGGCTGTTGCCAATGCAGGGGCACGTCCGTGGGCTGCTTCCTGCCAGTCGATATCGAGATAGTTGTAAATGAAAACGGCACAACCTACGGGAGAGATACCAACGGTTTTATCTTCCATTCCCATCTCTTCAATGACCTCGGCTATGAGCTTGTGTACCACACCGTGACTGCAACCCGGGCAGTAATGCATGGCGTTATCATTCATCAGAGTCGGTTTTTTATAAACCAGATTCTCGGGCTTGATTATTTCTTCTTTAGTCATAACTTAATTTTTTTTGGTTGATGAGGTTTAAGTTGACAATTTGACAAGTGGATTTACCATCCTGCATCTTGTCTTTTTGTTAACTTTCTCCTTATCTGTTGGTGAATCGTATGAAAAACTCCATCAGCTTGACAAAGATTGCCGCACCGCATACGTATATGAATATCTTGAAATCGTCTGCTACAAAGTAAACGATAATAGCCGCTAAAGCGAGTATGATGAAAAGTATATTCAATACGTTTCTTATTTTATCGGGATTCATCTTTTTATTTACAATTTAAACATTTACAATTTACAAAACTGAACACAGCCATTTACGATTTGAAGTATCTACAATTTGCTTTTATCCGCAAGGCAAATTGTAAATTGTAAATGGTCATTGTATATTACATGATTTTTTCTTTCAGTGCACTCACAATCTCGTCCGGATCGGGCACAATACCACCAAGACGGCCAAAGTGTTCTACTTTTATTTTTCCGTTTACTGCCAGGCGTACGTCTTCGATCATTTGTCCGGCATTCAACTCAGTAACAAGCATACCTTTCACCTTATCGGCATACGCCGCAATAGCTTTTGTGGGGAACGGCCACAGAGTGATAGGACGAAGCATACCTACTTTGATACCCTCTTCACGTGCCAGCTCCATTGCCTTCTGTCCGATACGTGCCATAGAGCCAAATGCTACAATCAGGTATTCCGCATCTTCACAGTCTATTTCTTCAAAGCGCACTTCGTTTTCTTCGATTACGCGGTATTTTGCCTGGAAACGGATGTTGTTCTTTTCCATTTCTTCGGGGCGGAGTTCGAGCGAAGTGATAATATTGGGTTTACGGTCTTTGGTTTTACCGGTAGTGGCCCATGGACACTGTTCGATTACTTCTGCATCCGTGCGACGGGGTTTCATCGGTGGCAATACTACTTTCTCCATCATTTGTCCGATAACACCATCGGCAAGGATGATGGCAGGGTTACGGTATTTGAAGGCCAGTTCGAAAGCGAGCCCAACGAAGTCGGCCATTTCCTGTACAGAAGCCGGGGCAAGTGCAATCAGTTTATAGTCGCCATGTCCACCACCTTTCACTGTTTGGAAATAGTCTGCCTGGCTTGGCTGGATGGTTCCCAGACCAGGACCACCGCGCATTACGTTTACGATCAGACAGGGGAGTTCGGCTCCTGCCAGATAAGAGATGCCTTCCTGTTTCAGGCTGACACCAGGGCTTGAAGAGGAGGTCAACACCATTTTCCCACTTCCGGCACCGCCATATACCATATTGATAGCTGCTACTTCACTCTCTGCCTGGAGCACTACCATACCGGTGGTTTCCCACGGTTTCAAGTCGGCCAGCGTTTCCAATACCTCCGATTGCGGAGTAATAGGATAACCGAAGTATCCGTCGGCACCACAGCGAATGGCTGCATGGGCGATGGCTTCGTTACCTTTCATTAATACTACTTCTTCTGTCATAATAATAATTTGCTAATCTACTTTAACTTTATACACAGAGATACATCCGTCCGGACAGACCGTTGCACACGAACTGCATCCGTTGCAGGTATCTTCCAATACTTGGCGGGCATAATTGTACCCCTTTACATTCACCTCTTTGGTGAGTGATATTACATCGAGCGGACAAGCCACTACACACAGGTTGCAGCCTTTGCAACGCTCCGTGTCGACCACGATTGCTCCTTTAATTTTTGCCATAATCTATCGATTTTATTACGTTTATTGATTATACATGTCTTTGTGATAGAACTCCAGAATATCCATTACCATCTTGCGAGCTTGCAAGGCAGGACTTTCGGGGTTAATCTCGATGGCGGATTGATAATTGTTGAGGGCTTGCTGCCAGTTACCTTGCTTTCGGTAGACATTGCCCCGCAGGTAGTAAACTTCGTCTTTGGGGGCGAAGTCCGTTTGAGTGAGAAGAGTATCAAGGGCTTCAATTGCTTTATTTATATCTCCCTGATTGATAAGCTCTTTTATGGTCTCCAATTGTTTCATATTTAAATGAGTTTCAGAGTTTGCACCACAAAGATAGTTTTTTATTTATATACACAGCTTATGTCGTGGGTTAAATTTATCCTTATTGTACTTTTTCTTATCAAAAATGAGGGTGTATAGGTGGGTTTTAACGACATTTTGTTATTTTATGTTTTTAAGCAGAAACTACCTGATTGTTAGCGTATAATGGATTTAATGTAGAAAAAGAAATGGAGGGATTGCATATGTAGATAATGCCGGAAGGAAGCAGTGTAATAATGAAAGTTAAGAAAGGAGCGGATAGGGTGGAAAGAATACGGAAGGCTGTACCAGAATGAATCCGGAACAGCCTTTTCTCAATCGTTTTGTTACTTCACGAGTTCACCGTTGATGTACAGATTTTTTAGAGTGACATCGTGAGCGCCTTTGATGTCGTTGCCTCCTTTGGCTACGTTGTTGAAGTGAGAATCTTCTACGCTGATATTGTATACATGCTGGTCGTCATCCAGTCCGATGATAAGCACTCCCAGACGGCTTTTTTGGCAGGTTACATTTTTCAGGTGTACATTGCGCACGGTAGGAGTGAAGCCACGGTTGCACTGTTCCCGGTTCTCATATTGCAGATTGATGCGTAGTACGGCTTCCCGGCATTGTCCTACGGTGATGTTGCGTACAAATACATTTTCGATGATTCCACCCCGGCAGGTACTGGTTTTGATACGGATCACCCGGTCGAGATTCGGGCTGTCCATCTGGCAATTCTCAACAAACAGGTTACGATAGCCGCCGGATATTTCACTACCGATAACAACGCCACCATGTCCGTTTTTCATTTTACAGTTGCGTACGATGATGTTTTCGCTGGGTATATTCCATTTGCGCCCGTCTGCATTGCGTCCCGATTTGATGGCGATGCAATCGTCCCCGGTATCAAAAGTGCAGTTCTCTATCAGTACATTTTTGCAGGATTCAGGATCGCATCCATCTCCGTTGGGGCCACGGTTGAATATGTTGACACCACGTACAATCAGGCTTTCGCAGAACAGAGGGTGAATCACCCAAAAGGGAGAGTTCAGTAGTGTGACATCTTCTATCAGGACGGTACTGCATGCATAAAGATTGATTAACTGAGGACGCAGCCCGTCTTCCGGAGTCATGATGCGTTTGTAAACCGGGGTTGATGTTTCGCCGTACATCAGCAGGCGCTCACGTCCACCGTTGCGCTGTGCCACCATTCCCTCTTTCCAGCCATATTTGGGTGCGCCACACATGGGCCACCATGTTTCGTTGGAGCCTTGACCGTCAATGGTTCCTTTACCGGTAATAGCAATATTGGTTTCGCCATAGGCGTAGATTAGTGGGCGGGCGTTGTAACAATCCAGCCCTTCCCAACGGGTGATTACTCCGGGGAAGTATAAGCTCTGGTCGGTGAGGAATTTTAGTACGGCACCTTCTTGCAGATGAAAGTTAACGTTGCTTTTCAGGGTAATGGGGCCTGTATAAAAGGTTCCTTGGGGGACAACAACTGTGCCGCCACCAGCAAGGCTGCATTTGAGAATAGCCTGGTTGATGGCTTCGTGGCAGGGCTCGGTTTCATTGTCCGGTTTTGCACCAAAGTCAGTGATATTGTAGGTTTGTTTTGGGAAAGAGGTTTTCTTGATTTGTTTTTCAATCTTAGCACTTTCTTTGAATGCTTTGTCAAAGTCAATCGGGTTGGCAAAAGCAATTGCTGTTACTAACAGTAGAGACAGGAAGCTAAATCGTTTCTTCATTTGTTTCTTGTTGTTTTTTTGATGGATATTGGATTTTAAGTATGCAAAAATACGAAGTAACGCGGTTTTTGTGCGATATATTTTGATTGAAAGGGTGTAATTTTTGATTAATATAAGGGGGAGGAGAGGTAGAAAGGGGGATAGTATTATAATAAAAAATAAAGAGAGACATACAGTAATGCGTCTCTCTTTATTCTTTTATCTTTATTTATTTCACGGGAATTTTATCAATTCTTTTCTGATGTCTTCCTCCCTCAAATGGGGTGTCGAAGAACTCTGTCAGAATCATATCAGCCTCTTCAGTGCTGATGAAGCGTCCCGGCATCACAAGTATATTTGCATCGTTGTGCTGGCGGGCCAGGTGTGCTATTGCAGCCGTCCAGCAAAGCGCGGCACGGATGCCCTGATGTTTGTTTAGCGTCATACTGATACCATTTCCGCTTCCACAAATGGCAATGCCCGGATAGCATTCGCCAGCTTCTACTGCCAGTGCTAACGGGTGCGCAAAATCAGGATAGTCACAACTTTCAGCAGAATAAGTACCAAAGTCTTTGTATTCCCAACCTTTTGCCTGCAACCAGCCCCGGACGAATTCTTTCAGTTCGAATCCGGCATGGTCACAGCATAGTCCGATTTTTTTCATTATAGCATCTCTTTTACCTGGTTGTACACATTGGCGGCAGTGAAGCCCAGCTTCTCGTCCAGCACTGTGTAGGGAGCAGAGAAACCAAATGACTCAAGACCGAAAACTTTACCATTAGCACCTACAAGACCTTGCAGATTTACGGGCAGACCAGCGGTGAGGCCGAAAATCTTTGCACCTGTCGGGAGTACCGATTCCTGATATGCCTTATCCTGGCTGCGGAACAATCCTTCGGAAGGTGCCGATACGATACGTACCTTCACATCGTCTTTGCGAAGCAATTCGGCTCCGGCAATGAGAGTGGCTACTTCCGAACCGGAAGCTACCAGAGTTACGTCCGGATTCTCGTCAGAACCGGCAACGATGTAAGCTCCTTTGGCCACTTGTGCATAGTCGTTGCCTGTAGGCAGGCTGACGATGTTCTGGCGGGAAAGAATCAGAGCAGTCGGGGTGTAGATATTTTCCATAGCCAGTTTCCATGCAATAGTGGTCTCTTCGGCATCTGCCGGACGGAGTACAAGCATAGAGTTGTGGCCTTTGTGATTTTTCAGTTTCTCCATCAGGCGGATTTGTGCTTCCTGCTCTACGGGTTCGTGAGTAGGGCCATCTTCGCCTACCCGGAATGCATCGTGTGACCAGATGAACTTCACGGGTTGTTCCATCAGGGCTGCCATGCGGATGGCAGGTTTCATATAGTCGGAGAATACGAAGAAGGTGGCACATGCCGGAATAACGCCACCGTGAAGTGACATACCGATGCAGACACAAGCCATGCTCAATTCTGATACGCCGGCCTGGAAGAAAGCTCCGCTAAAGTCGCCACGTTTGAAAGCATGTGTCTTTTTGAGGAAACCGTCTGTCTTGTCTGAATTAGAAAGATCGGCAGATGCTACTACCATATTCTCTACTTGTGTAGCCAGTGCACCTAGTACGGTGGCCGAAGCGGCGCGGGTGGCCACATTGGGTTTCTGTTCGATAGCGTCCCAGTTTACTTTAGGAGCTTTTCCTGCAAAGAAGTTGGCCATTTTTGCTGCCAGTTCCGGGTTTGTTTTGGCCCATTCGGCTTTTGCTGCATATTTTTCGGCTACTATCTTTTTAAGGTCTTCGGTACGTTTGGCGTACAACTCGGCTACTTCCGGGAAGATAACAAACGGTTCGTCGGGATTTCCGCCCAGATTCTTGATTGTATTGATATAGGCATCACCACCTAATGGTGCACCGTGTGTAGCACAGTTGGCTTCATAGCTGCTGCCATCGGCTTTACGTGCTCCTTTGCCCATCGTGGTTTTCCCAATGATGAGTGTAGGACGTTTGCTTTCTGCTTTTGCTTCTTTGAGGGCAGTGCGGATAGCATCAGGATCATTTCCGTTGATTTCGATAACGTTCCAGTCCCATGCTTTGTATTTCATGGCCACGTCTTCTGCCGTCACTTCTTTGGTTTCGGTAGAAAGCTGAATATCGTTGGAGTCATAGAACATGATGAGATTGTCCAGTCCCAGGGTTCCGGCAATACGTCCGGCTCCTTGTGAAATCTCTTCCTGGATACCACCATCAGAGATGTAGGCATAGATAGTCTGGCTCATAACCTCACCGAAGCGGGCTTTAAGGAATTTAGCTGCGATGGCGGCTCCTACGGCAAAAGTATGTCCCTGTCCCAGCGGACCGGAAGTGTTTTCTACACCACGCATGATATCTACTTCGGGATGTCCCGGAGTAGGGCTTCCCCATTGGCGGAACTGTGCCAGCTCTGCCAGCGTATATTTACCGGTCAGTGCAAGTACAGAGTAGAGCATTGGTGACATATGACCCGGATCGAGAAAGAAACGGTCACGTCCTTCCCAGCGGGGATTCTGAGGATCATATACTAAGAACTCAGAGAAAAGTACGTTTATAAAATCCGCACCTCCCATAGCACCACCCGGATGTCCGGAGTTGGCTTTTTCAACCATAGATGCAGCAAGAATACGGATGTTGTCCGCTGCACGGTTCATAAGTTTGCTTTCGTTCATATTTATAATGATTAAGTTTTCATATTTTCCGCAAAGATAATGCAAACCGAGAGCAGAATAAAATGAACGTGTTCATTTTTTATGCCAAGGTGCAGCTTATCTTCGCTTTTTCCGCAAAGATAAGTCTTTAACGTTAATTATCGGGCATAAGAAGGGGGCTTTTTTCAATCTTTGTTTAAAGTCCGAAAGCGCTCTTCTTGTGCTGCGTACAATAACTATTTGTCCTTATCGTACTTATATCAACAAAAAGAGAGACACATCTGTTTAGGATATGTCCCTCTTTATAGAAGTTAGTTTTTGTTATTTATACGAGTTTTCTTGAACCGTCGCCGATTACAACATCATACACTTTGGGGCTTCTGCCAAATTTGGCTTTGAATGCCTCTTTTGCCTTTTCGATGAAGTTGTCGTACAATTCTTCTTTAACCAGGTTGATAGTACAACCACCAAAACCGCCACCCATAACGCGTGAACCGGTTACGCCACACTCTTTTGCCAGGTCGTTGAGGAAGTCGAGCTCTTCGCAGCTTACTTCGTAGAGCTTGCTCATGCCGTGGTGTGTTTCATACATTTTCTTACCTACTGTTTCGTAGTCGCCTACTTCCAGTGCATCGCAAACGTCGAGTACGCGTTGAATTTCTTCAATCACATATTCAGCACGCATGTAGTCTTCGTCGCTGATGTCAGCTTTGGCTTCTTTGAGCATATCCATTGTGCAGTCGCGAAGGAATTCTACGTGCGGATGTTTTTTCTGGATAGCAGCTACAGCAGCTTCGCAACTCTGGCGGCGCTTATTATAGGCCGATGAAGCGAGTTCATGTTTTACTACCGAGTCTACCAGTACAAGGCGGTAACCTTCTGGTTTGAAGGGGAAGTACTGATACTCCAGTGAACGGCAATCCAGACGGATCAGGCTGCCTGCTTTTCCGAATACGGAGGCAAACTGGTCCATAATACCACAGTTTACACCGCAGTAGTTATGTTCTGTAGCCTGTCCCACTTTGGCCAGTTCAAATTTGTCTATTTTGTTGTCGCCAAACAGATCATTCAGTGCAAAAGCGTATGTACTTTCGAGTGCTGCCGAAGAAGACATACCAGCTCCCAGAGGCACATCGCCAGAGAAAGCAGTATTGAATCCTTTCACATCAACACCGCGTTTAATCATTTCGCGGCATACACCGAAAATATATCTTGCCCAACTTGCTTTCGGAGCATCTTCTTCGTTCAACCCGAATGATACATAATCTTTCAGGTCGATAGAATATGCGTTGACAGTATTGGTTCCGTTTGGTTTGATTTCTGCAATCATGCCTTTGTCTATGGCTCCCGGGAATACGAATCCACCATTGTAGTCGGTGTGTTCGCCAATAAGATTGATGCGGCCCGGTGAGGCGTAAACTGATCCTGTAGTTCCGTCAAAGTGTTTAATAAAACGGCTTCTTACGTGTTCTATATCCATGATAATATCTTTTTAATTGGTTAATATAATAGTTTATTCAACCGGAATATTCTTGTTTACATTCTTGCAACCGATCAATGCGTAGTACAGCATGTAAGCTACACCTGCAAAGATTACCCAGAAGCTTGACATATAGCTGCTTGTTACGTCGGCCACACCACCCTGGATAAGCGGAAGGATACCACCACCGCAAACCATTACCATGAAGATACCTGATGCCATTGCTGTGTACTTACCCAGACCTTCTACAGCCAGGTTGAAGATGCCACCCCACATGATAGAAGTACAAAGACCGCAAAGGATAAAGAACATGATACCGATAGGTACATTAGCCATACCAAAGCTGATGTCTGATTTGAATACAGGCATATTGATTGTAGCCTCAACCGGAGCAAACATACCCACAAGCAGGAAGCCCAGTGCGAACAAACAAACGGTAGTTAATTGGGTTTTGCTGGAGAACTTAGCACCAAGTGCACCACCACAAAGACGGCCAATCATCATCAGGAACCAGTAAGTACCTACGATAGAACCCGCCATAGCTGTATCCATACCAATACCTTTTGCGCCGGCAGCTTCCGGAGAAGTAGTCAGGAACAAGTTTACGAAGTTAGGAATACCTACTTCAACGCCTACGTATACGAAAATAGCAACAGTTCCGAGTACAAAGTGACGGAAAGACATTGGACTGTGAGTATCTTTCACCTTGTGGTCTGAAGCGTGCTCCATGTGCGGTTCCGGAAGTTTCATACTGCCCAATACAATGAATGCTATAGCGAAGATACCCATTGCGATGAACAATGCAGGATTAGCGTCACTAATCTTGGTATCCTGGCTGATAGTACCAATCAGATAACCGCCCAGTACCGGAACGATAGTAGCTGCGATAGAGTTTAGAGAACCTCCGAACTGAATCAGCTGGTTACCTTTTTTGCCACCGCCGCCCAGTGTGTTCAACATCGGATTTACTACAGCGTTCAGCATACACATAGAGAAACCGGAAACGAAAGCACCACCCAGGTATACCCAGAAAGCGATCAATTCACCGGGAGCATAAGAAATTTGTCCGGAAAGGAACTGGATTCCTACGCCGACAAATCCAACGGCAACGGCGATTAATGCTGTTTTCTTATAACCGATTCTTTTCAGCATAATACCGGCAGGAAGCCCCATAAAGGCATAAGCTATGAAGTTTGCTGCATTACCCAACTGGGTCATCCAGTTAGGAGCATTGAATTGTTCTTTTACGATGAGTCCGAGCGGGTTTGTAAATCCTGTTACGAATGAAATCATAGCGAAGAGGGCGAACATCATTGCAATAGGCAATAGATAGCTCTTTTTCTGTTGTGTCATGGTTTTAAAAAAGTTGTTAGTTTATAAAATTAGGTTATTTAGTTATTAATTGACAATAGACAATTGACAGTTGACGGTGATAGTTAACAGTGGGTTATGCTATATGATGCTGCATAATAACTGTCAATTGTCAACTGTCAATTGTCCACTTTATAAGTTTTCGACAGAAAATTTATAAATCGTTACCTGTTGGTACTCGTCTCCCGGAAGCAGTACGGCTGAAGGGAAATGAGGTTTATTGGGCGTGTCGGGGAAGCATTGTGCTTCGAAGCAGATGGCACTGCGAGCCGGGAAAGTGGCACCGTGTGAACCTTCAAAGCCGTTGAGCCAGTTGCCCGTATAGAGTTGCACGCCGGCCTCGGTGGTATAAACTTCCATGACGCGTCCGCTTACGGGATCTGTGCAAGTGGCAGCCAGATCCAGCGAACCGGCTTCCTGTTTGTTGAGCACGTAGCAATGATCGTATCCTGCGCCGTAGACAAGTTGCTGAAAAGCGTCGTTAATGCGTTCGCCCACAGTGTGCGGGGTGCGGAAGTCCATCGGAGTTCCTTCTACTTTGGCAATCTCTCCTGTGGGGATAGATACTTCGTCTATCGGAGTATAAAAATCAGCATTGATTGTGACGATGTTATTTTCTACTGTCGGGGTGGGGGTAGCGATACCTGCCAGATTGAAGAACCCATGATTGGTAAGATTTACAACAGTAGCTTTGTCGGTGGTAGCACGGTATTCGATGACCAGTGCATTTTCCTCTTCTTCAAGTCTATAAGTCATTTCTACTTCCAGATTTCCGGGGAATCCCTCTTCTCCGTCGGCCGATACATAGTTGAAGATGATCGTGCTTTCGTCTATCTGGTCGGCATCCCACACACGTGCATGAAAACCGGTAGGTCCTCCGTGCAGGGAGTTGGGGCCGTTGTTGATTGTCAGCGAGTGCTCTTCGGCGTAGAGGGTGAATTTCCCTTTGGCGATGCGGTTACCATAACGACCGATGGTGGTGCTGAGGAATGGTTCGGGACTATTTATTACATGGTCTATACTGTCGTGCCCGAGGATAACGTTGGCATATTTCCCGTTTTTGTCCGGGACCATGATGGAGAGAATGGCACAGCCGTAATTTGTTACAGCAACTTCCATCCCTTTTTTATTTTTGAGGATAAATAAGTCTGTTTGCTTATCGTCGATATCCTTTTGAAAATCCTTCCGGTTTAGTCCGGATAAATTTTCTTCTGTTGGGAATGTGTTATTCATGTCTGGCATATATAAAATTTCTTGCAAATAAAGCTAAATTCTTTCGTACTCCCAAATTATTCATGGTAAATCTATTCGAGGATTTAGGAAAGTTTAGCGTTTAGTTTCGCATGGGCTAAAACTTACTTTCGTGTCAATTCTATGAAATTTTGGTGATGAATTTAATATAAAACGCCCGGTTCTGTGTATTATTTGATATTTTTTGTATGTTTGTCCTCTGATTATCAAATCAAGAATTATAATCTAAGTTTATTAACAGAAAAACAAAATGTATCCGTTAAAATTTGAACCGATCCTGAAGCAGACACTTTGGGGAGGCGACAAAATCCTTCCGTTCAAGCACTTGAGTGATAACTTGACAGGAGTAGGAGAAAGCTGGGAGATTTCCGGCGTAGAAGACAATGAATCTGTGGTGGCTAATGGTCCCGATAAAGGATTCACGTTGACCGATATGGTGAGAAAATACCGTGAAGAACTGGTCGGTGAAGAAAACTATGCCCGTTTTGGCAATAAGTTTCCCTTGCTGATTAAATTCATCGACGCTAAACAAGATCTCTCTATTCAGGTACACCCCAACGACGAGCTGGCAAAGAAGCGCCACAATTCTATGGGAAAAACCGAGATGTGGTATGTTGTTGATGCCGATAAGGGGGCAAAACTCCGTTCGGGATTTTCAGAACAGATCACCCCGAAAGAGTACAAAGAGCGTGTTTTCAACAATACCATAACCGATGTGCTGCAAGAGTATGAAATACATCCGGGTGACGTGTTCTTCCTTCCTGCAGGACGTATTCACAGCATCGGTGCAGGTGCATTTATCGCAGAGATTCAGCAGACTTCGGACATTACTTACCGCATTTACGACTTCAACCGCAAGGATGCCAAGGGCAATACGCGTGAACTGCATACCGACCTGGCACGCGAAGCTATCAACTACGAAGTGCTCGATGATTATCGCACCAAATATGACGCTGTGAAAGACGAACCGGTGGAGCTGGTGGCTTGTCCCTATTTCACCACTTCCCTGTATGACATGACCGAAGAGATCAGTTGCGACTATTCGGAACTGGATTCTTTCGTGATTTTCATTTGCATCGAGGGTTCTTGCCGATTGACAGACAACGAAGGCAACGAGCTGGCGTTTTGTGCCGGCGAAACAGTTTTGCTTCCTGCCACGACAGAGAATATAACGATTACTCCCGAAGAGGGAGGAAGCGTGAAGATTCTCGAAACTTACGTTTAAAGTAAAAAAGTCTTTATTCTTACGAGGGGGGCTCGCGCGCGTAGGCGCGTAACTCCCCTTGTTTATAGTTTTAATTCTCTTATAAGGTGTAAATCGTGTATCATCAGGAAAATTTCCAGATGATAAGTCGGATGATAATTTTGCGATCATAGGAAGTTTCATCAGGAGAATTTCCTGATGATTTCTTGTATAAGGAGTGTTAATATCGTATTTTGTTCGGAGTGTTTTTTGAGACAAATACTTTGCATGGAGACTACGCCCGCAGTACATGTAGCGTAGGCGTTGCCTGCATGCAGCGCGGGCGTAGTCTCCAAAAGGTGCTTCCCTTCTTGTTTTTTTACAAAAAAAACACCTCTACCCTAAAGTGGAGGTGAATGTGCAAAGCGAAATACTGTGTAGGAAATACTGCTTTTGTAATAAGTTTTTGTTTATCCCTTTCTGAAAAAACGGCGAATCTTTTTCATTATTTTCACTCCCATTACCACACCATCAAAGATGGCCATTCCTGTATTGAATGATCTCATTATTGCGTCTGTTTGAGAGGTGGCGGGAGCAAGAGGGGCAAAAATTCGTTGTGCCGTTCGGGTCATCGCTTTTTTCTGTCCGCGTATTTCTTCCAGTTTCTCTGTCTTGAGCCGGGCGATATATTCCAGTGTGATTTTCTGGGGGGTAGCTTGCTGATTGTTCATAACTTATTCTTTTGAATCATTAAGAAACAGGCCGGCAAGGAAGTTTACCATTGGAGAAATGATAAGTTTCTTGCGGAAGATAATAACTGTGGCAATGAGTATGATGTTGATTGCTGCAATAATGCCAAAGCTCACCATGAGTCCGCCAACGAGCGGTTCGAGGATATAGGCCAGGGCGAATAAGAGATAAAACAGGGCCACCATGCCGAGAATAATGAGTACTAAAACCATGATTAAGGTGGAAAGAAGTATGGTTAGCTTTTCCGTCAATTCCAGTTTGGTATATTCTTTCTGGAGCTCCAGATATTTCTTGAACTCGAAGAATAGCTGTTGAAAGTTTTCTATACTTTTGTCGTCTGCAAACATAGTGGCTCTGTTTTGATTCTTTTAGTCAGTTACTTCTTTTAGTTCGGCTGCAATTTCGTCAACGAGGTTTTCCATCTCATTGCGATTTAACTTGATACCTTTTTTACGAAGAATCTCTGCAATTTTGTGACGAGTGTCTTCTCCCTTTTCAGGAGCAAACAAAATACCAAGTGCTGCGCCTACTGCTGCACCACCTAAAAAAGCTGCTAATACATTAAGTCCTTTCATAATTTTACTGTTTTAAAGTGATAATACTACAAATATAACGCATTTATTGCATAGGATGTTCTATGGATGAGGATTTTTTTTAAGGGTTTTTATCTGAATCCTCTCATCTGTGTGTCATGGATATACAAAAAAGAAGGCAACCGTTTTTCCGAAAGGAAAACGATTGCCTTCTTATCTATTAATACATCTTATCTTTTGGGTTGCTCTCCTTTTTGCGTTTGTTTCTTTCGCCTCCAGAAGTCTCCATTGGAGCGGCTACCACGGTATACTTTATTCTCTTTTGCTTTCGCTTTGAGTTCTTCCGTTTTCACCTCCTGCGCCTTGGCGCCTTCGGTGGTGACAAACGGATGGTCTTTGACCACTGGGATTGTTTTTCCGATCAGCTTCTGAATATCTTTGAGGTAAGGTAATTCTTCCGATTCGCAGAAGGAGATCGCAATTCCTTCATGTCCTGCACGCCCTGTGCGCCCAATGCGGTGTACATACGTCTCCGGCACATTGGGTAGCTCGTAGTTGATGACGTGTGACAACTGATCTACATCGATACCACGTGCTGCAATGTCCGTCGCAATCAATACGCGTAAAGTATGGTTTTTGAAATCCGTCAGGGCACGCTGGCGTGCATTCTGCGATTTGTTGCCATGTATAGCCTCAGCGCGTATACCCGATTTGGTTAGTATGCGTGCCAGTTTGTCGGCTCCATGTTTGGTACGTGTAAAGATCAGTACCGATTCAATCGACTGGTCTTTCAGTAAGTGCAATAATAAGTCCTTCTTCTCCTTCTTCTCTACAAAGTAGACGTATTGCGAAATTGTGTCTACAGTAGAAGAAGCCGGTGTCACCTCTACCTTTTCCGGATGGGCCAGCATCGAGTTGGCCAGTGTCTCTATCTCCGGCGGCATAGTAGCCGAGAAGAAAAGCGTCTGGCGCTTCTGGGGAAGGAGTTTCAGTATCCGTCTGATATCATGGATAAAGCCCATATCGAGCATGCGGTCGGCCTCATCCAGTACGAAGAAGTCCAGTGTTTTGAGAGATATGTAACCCTGGGTTATCAAGTCCAGCAAGCGCCCCGGGGTGGCAACCAGTATCTGTACACCATTGCGCAACGCGTCCGTCTGAGGTTTCTGACCCACTCCGCCAAAGATGACAGTGTGCTTCAGTCCGGTGTATTTGCCATATGCCTCAAAACATTCACCAATCTGAATGGCCAGCTCCCGGGTTGGGGTTAATATCAATGCTTTTATTCCTTTGCGGTGGTCGGTTTTATATAGTTTCTGCAAAATGGGGATAGAAAAAGCAGCTGTTTTTCCTGTTCCGGTCTGTGCACATCCTAATAAATCTTTTCCTTGAAGTAAAACGGGGATTGACTGTTCTTGTATGGGAGTGGGAGAGGAATAACCCTCTTCTTTCAGAGCCTTGAGTATGGGCTCTATCAGGTTTAAATTTTCAAATGTCATGTAAAAAAGTTGAATGAGCCTCGCGGCTCGTTATGTTATATGGAGCAAAGATACGCGAACTTGTGGGGGTAAATACTTTTATATCGTCGGTTTAATCTTATTTAACTAAGAGAAAGGCCGAATGATAGCAGGTTAAAGCGTATTTTTGTTGCTCAATTCTATAGAGTAATAACAATATGAGAGGTAAGATTGTTTTTATAACCGGAGCAAGCAGTGGAATAGGCGAAGGTTGCGCCCGAAAGTTTGCTTCACAAGGTTCGGATCTGATTCTTAATGCCCGTAATGTGGCAAAACTGGAAGAGTTAAAAAACGAACTGGAAGCAACTTATGGAGTTCGCGTATTCTTGTTGCCTTTTGATGTTCGTGATCGTAAAGCTGCAACTCAGGCACTGGCTTCTTTGCCCGAAACGTGGAAAGCGATTGATGTGCTGGTAAACAATGCCGGACTCGTTATCGGGGTTGATAAAGAGTTTGAAGGAAACCTGGACGAATGGGATATTGTGATAGATACAAATATAAAGTCGTTGTTGGCCATAACCCGTCTGGTAGTTCCCGGAATGGTGGAGCGCGGATGTGGACATATTATCAATATTGGCTCTATTGCCGGTGATGCCGCTTACCCCGGTGGAAGTGTGTATTGTGCCACCAAAGCCGCGGTCAAAGCCCTTTCGGACGGACTGCGCATCGATCTGGTGGATACGCCGTTGCGGGTAACCAACGTAAAGCCGGGGATGGTAGAGACAAACTTTAGTGTAGTTCGTTACCGGGGCGACAAGCAAGCTGCGGACAATTTTTATAAAGGAATCCGTCCGCTTACAGGTGATGATATCGCAGAAACAGTATATTTCGCAGCTTCGGCTCCGGAACATATCCAAATAGCAGAGATACTGGTGATGCCTACCTATCAGGCTACAGGCACTATCTCTTATAAAAAGAAAGCAGAATGACGAAGAAATGGTTGTATCTTTTATGTTTGCCTTTGTTGTTATCGGTAGTGGCTTCCTGTTCGGATGATGAAGACAAACTGACTGGTAAATGGCAATTGAGGCGGTATGAGCTTCCCGATGGCACTGTGCAGAAGGAAGATAGTGTATTTTATAATTTTCAGAAAGGTAGCTTTTCGGCCATCTGTTTGCTCGAAGATAAGACGTATCACACCTTTTTCGGACTTTATTCTTTGCAGGATGATAAAATTTATATTATTTTGCGCCCCGAAGAGAATATAGATCTTTGCAAGCAATATTTACAGTGGGATGAACTGGGCCGAACATTTCAACTTGAAGAACTTTCTTCGTCCACTCTTCGGCTTAGATCTGAAGATATTGTATCTGTTTTCAGAAAGTATTGATACGAATTTATTAACTAAAAGAATATAGATTATGAAAAAATTGGTAGTATTGGGAATGAGTGTATGCATGGTTCTGGCATTTGCTTCTTGTAAATCAAGCGAAAGTGCATATAAAAAAGCATACGAAAAGGCAAAACAGCAGGAACTTGCCGAACCGCAGGTAGAAGCTCCGGTGGAAGTAACTCCCGTTGTAGCAGCTCCGGTAGAGGTAAAGAAGGCTACAGATGCAGCCAATGGTGTGCGTCAGGAGAAAGTAACGGTTGTTTCGGGCAATGGTGACAACCTGAAAGATTATAGCGTAGTGTGTGGTAGCTTCGGTTTGAAAGCAAATGCCGAAGGTCTGAAAGACTTTTTGGATGCTGAGGGCTACAATGCAACTATTGCATTCAATGCAGAATCTGCTATGTATCGTGTGATTGTGAGCACTTTTGCCGACAGAACGGCCGCTGCACAGGCTCGTGATGCTTTCAAAGCTAAATACCCTAACCGTAAAGACTTCCAGGGTGCCTGGTTGCTTTACAGAGTATTTTAATATTTCTTTTTGGTAATATCGGAAGCGGGAAAGCACCCTTCCGGAATAAGGGCAGTAGCTGGGAAGTTGCTGCCTTTTTGCAATATAGGTTTTGTATTTCACCACAGAAGACGCAGAGGACACGGAGCTTTATTATCCGGATAAAACGCAGATTAAAGTACGGGTCTTCTTTTTTCATATTTGTGTATTTGTGAAAATCTGCGTTCATTCGCGTTCATCTGCGTTTCATCAGAGAAAACAATACCTCTGTGTCTTCCGTGTCCTCTGTGGTGAAATCTTTTTTTAGTAATATTAGCGCTATTGCTAAAAGAAGTTATAAATGATAGTGCGGAAACTTTGAGAGAAGATAAAGTTTTTACTTTTGTAGCTCATTATATCAATGGGTTATTACGCCTTGTCGGAAACAGGGCTATAATTATATAACAAGATGGAACAGAAATATTTGTTTGTTGCTGTTGACGCGGCCCTGAGAGCAGGCGAGAAGATACTTTCTATCTATAATGATCCGGCATCGGATTTTGAGATAGAGAGAAAAGCCGATAATTCCCCCTTAACCATTGCCGACCGTAAAGCACATGAAACGATTGCTACGATTCTTCAGGAAACCCCTTTTCCGCTGTTGAGCGAAGAGGGTAAGCACATGGAGTATGCCATGCGAAAGAATTGGAGTACGCTTTGGATTGTCGATCCGCTGGACGGAACGAAAGAGTTCATAAAGCGTAATGGAGAATTTACTGTTAATATAGCACTGGTGCACGATGGCATTCCTGTGATGGGAGTCATTTATCTGCCTGTAAAGCAGGAACTTTATTTTGCAGCCGAATCACTAGGGGCATTCAAACTATCCGGGATCACGGCTTTGGGTGATTCTGCCTCTTTGGAAGAGTTGATAAACTTTTCTGCACGCTTGCCGATAGACGAACCACGCAAGCGTTTTGTCATTGTAGCCTCCCGCTCTCATTTAACCCCGGAAACAGAAACCTATATCGGCGAAATGAAGCAGCAGCACGAAGAAGTGGAGTTGATATCGAGTGGAAGTTCTATAAAAATTTGTCTGGTTGCCGAAGGGAAAGCAGATGTATATCCTCGTTTTGCTCCTACTATGGAGTGGGATACAGCTGCCGGACATGCTATTGCGCGTGCAGCAGGAATGGAAATTTATCAGGCTGGCGAAGCGTTGCCATTACAATACAACAAGGAAGATCTGTTGAATCCTTGGTTTATTGTAGAGAGAAAAAGAGTAAATCACTAATTGATTTGTACTGATTATGACATTTGAAATTGTATTTGTACTACTATCGCTATTGGGAATGGTGATTGCTCTTATATTGGATAAGATGCGTCCGGGTATGGTGCTTTTCTCGGTTGTGGTACTGTTTCTTTGTGCGGGTATCCTTAGTCCGAAAGAGATGCTCGAAGGATTTAGTAATAAAGGAATGATCACCGTTGCCATGCTTTTTCTGGTAAGCGAAGGTGTTCGCCAGTCGGGGGCCTTGGGGCAGGTGATCAAGAAATTGCTTCCCGTAGGTAAAACTACTGTTTTTAAGGCACAATTTCGTATGCTTCCCACTATTGCTTTTATATCGGCTTTTCTGAATAACACTCCTGTAGTAGTAATATTTGCTCCTATTATCAAACGTTGGGCACAAGCTGTTCATCTTCCCGCTACCAAGTTTCTTATTCCTCTCTCTTATGTCACGATTTTGGGCGGTATTTGTACGTTGATTGGTACTTCTACCAATCTGGTGGTACACGGCATGATTCTTGAAGCGGGTTATGAAGGATTCACGATGTTTGAATTAGGGAAGGTGGGTATATTCATTGCCATTGCGGGGATTATCTACTTGTTCCTGTTTTCTAAAAAGCTCCTTCCCGATGCACGTCCCGATACGGCAGTGCCCGATGAAGAGGAAGAAAAAGGCGAGAGCCTCCACCGCGTGGAAGCTGTGTTGGGTGCCCGTTTCCCGGGTATCAACAAAACCCTGACAGAGTTCAACTTCCAGCGTCATTATGGGGCAGAAGTGAAAGAGATAAAAACCCGCAACGGACAGCGTATCACAGAGAAACTCAATGAAGTTGTGCTTCGCGAAGGCGATACACTGGTGGTAATGGCTGATGATACTTTTATTCCTACCTGGGGAGAGTCTTCTGTCTTTGTGATGCTTGCCAACGGAAAAGATACTGAGCCGGTGCCGGGTAAGAAGAAACGCTGGTTTGCCTTGATTCTGCTCATTCTGATGATTGTGGGGGCTACAGTAGGTGAATTGCCGGTAACACAGGAAATGTTCCCTAATATCAAGCTGGATATGTTTTTCTTTGTTTCTGTGACTACTATCATCATGGCATGGACCAAAATATTTCCTGCCCGTAAATATACCAAATATATTTCGTGGGATATCCTGATTACTATTGCCTGTGCTTTTGCTATCAGTAAAGCAATGGTAAATTCGGGGGTAGCCGATGGAGTTGCAAGTTATATTATCGGTTTAAGCCATAACTACGGACCTCATGTTTTGCTGGCTATTTTGTTTATTATTACCAATCTGTTTACGGAACTTATCACAAACAATGCGGCAGCAGCTTTAGCATTTCCGCTGGCATTGGCCATATCCCAACAATTAGGGGTAGATCCTACGCCTTTCTTTGTGGTGATTTGTATGGCTGCTTCTGCCAGTTTCTCTACTCCGATTGGTTATCAGACAAACCTGATCGTGCAAGGTATCGGCAATTATAAGTTCACCGATTTTGTCCGTATCGGTTTACCATTGAATATTATCACTTTTCTCATTTCTGTATTTTTGATACCACTAATTTGGCCCTTTTAAGAGTTGAGAGTTACGGAAGACGAAAAGATGGGAAAAAGAAAACTAACAGTAAGTATTGTAAAAACGACTAAAAATAATATGCATGAAACAAAATAAGGAACCGAAAGGAGAAGAACTTTCAACTTTCAACTCTCCACTTTCAACTAATCATATTTATCCTATCTTTGATCGTATGCTGGCGCGGGAAGATAAAGAAGAGCTATTGAAGCAGCATAGCGTGATGATATGGTTCACCGGATTGAGCGGTTCCGGAAAAAGCACCATTGCCATTGCTTTGGAGCGTGAGTTACACAAACGCGGGTTGCTGTGTCGTATCCTCGATGGTGATAATATCCGCAGTGGTATTAATAATAATCTGGGCTTTTCGGAAGCCGACCGTGTAGAAAACATCCGTCGCATAGCCGAAGTCTCAAAACTCTTTATAGATAGCGGTATTATTACCATTGCCGCTTTTATCAGTCCTAACAATGATATCCGCGAAATGGCTGCCAATATTATCGGGCAGGACGATTTCCTCGAAATATATGTCAGCACTCCGCTTGCCGAATGCGAAAAGCGTGATGTGAAGGGCTTGTACGCCAAAGCCCGTAAAGGAGAAATAAAGAATTTTACCGGTATTTCGGCTCCGTTTGAAGCACCGCTACATCCGGCTCTTGAGTTGGATACTTCAAAACTTTCGCTTGAAGAATCTGTTAATCGTTTGCTGGAGTTGATATTGCCAAAAGTGAAAAGATAAAAATAAGAGATTTATAAAATAAGAATATAATGAAAGAAGAGTATAAATTGAGTCACTTGAAAGAACTCGAAGCTGAGTCCATTCACATTATCCGCGAAGTGGCTGCGGAATTTGAGAATCCTGTGATGCTTTATAGTATCGGAAAGGATTCTTCTGTTATGGTTCGCCTGGCAGAGAAAGCTTTCTATCCGGGTAAGGTGCCGTTTCCTTTGATGCACATTGACTCCAAATGGAAATTTAAAGAGATGATTCAGTTCCGTGACGAATATGCTAAGAAATATGGCTGGAATCTGATTGTGGAGAGTAACATGGAGGCTTTTCATGCAGGTGTAGGACCCTTTACACATGGAAGTAAAGTACATACCGACCTGATGAAAACACAGGCGTTGTTGCGTGCTCTCGACAAATATAAATTTGATGCCGCCTTTGGTGGCGCCCGTCGCGATGAAGAAAAGTCACGTGCCAAAGAACGTATCTTCTCCTTCCGTGACAAATTTCACCAGTGGGATCCTAAGAATCAGCGTCCCGAGCTGTGGGATATCTATAATGCCCGTGTACACAAAGGAGAAAGTATTCGTGTTTTCCCGTTGAGTAACTGGACCGAGTTGGATATCTGGCAGTACATCCGCCTGGAAAACATTCCCATTGTTCCGCTTTATTATGCAAAAGAGCGTCCTTGCGTTGAACTTGACGGTAATCTTATTATGGCCGATGATGACCGTCTGCCAGAAAAATACCGTGATGAGATTAAGATGCGTATGGTACGCTTCCGCACATTGGGGTGTTGGCCGTTGACTGGTGCAGTGGAGAGTGAGGCCGATACAATTGAGAAGATCGTGGAGGAGATGATGACTACCACAAAGAGCGAACGTACTACCCGTGTGATCGACTTCGACCAGGATGCAAGTATGGAACAGAAGAAGCGCGAAGGATACTTCTAATCAAAAAAAATTAAAAAACTAAGAATTGAAGATGGGAACTACTTTAGATATAAAAGCATTTCTGGATAAAGACGAACAGAAGGATTTGCTCCGTCTTTTGACGGCAGGCTCGGTGGACGATGGAAAATCAACTCTGATAGGCCGCTTGCTGTTTGATAGTAAGAAATTGTATGAAGACCAGCTGGATGCTCTCGAACGTGATAGCAAACGTATGGGAAATGCCGGCGAACATATAGATTATGCACTGTTGCTCGATGGTTTGAAGGCCGAACGCGAACAGGGTATCACCATTGACGTGGCCTATCGCTACTTCTCAACCAACAACCGTAAGTTTATCATTGCCGATACTCCGGGACACGAACAATACACCCGTAACATGATTACCGGTGGTTCTACTGCCAATTTAGCCATTATTCTGGTGGATGCACGGACGGGGGTTATCACTCAGACCCGCCGTCATACTTTCCTGGTGTCTCTGCTTGGCATTAAACATGTTGTGCTGGCTGTTAACAAGATGGACCTGGTAGACTTCTCCGAAGCACGCTTCAATGAGATTGTGTCAGAATACAAAAAGTTTGTAGAGCCACTTGGTATCCCCGATGTAAATTGTATTCCGCTTTCTGCACTGGATGGTGACAATGTGGTGGATAAATCAGAGCGTACCCCCTGGTATAAGGGTATATCCCTGCTCGACTTCCTCGAAACGGTGCACATCGATAACGACCATAACCTGACCGATTTCCGTTTCCCCGTACAATACGTACTTCGTCCTAATCTCGATTTTCGTGGCTTCTGTGGAAAAGTGGCTTCGGGGGTTATCCGCAAAGGAGACGAAGTGATGGCGTTGCCTTCCGGCAAGACTTCCCGCGTGAAAAGTATTGTGACCTATGACGGAGAGTTGGATTATGCTTTTCCACCTCAGTCTGTCACGCTGACACTGGAAGATGAAATAGATGTATCGAGAGGAGAGATGCTGGTGCATCCCAATAATTTGCCTGTCGTTGATCGTAACTTTGAGGCTATGCTGGTATGGATGGATGAGGAACCAATGGATGTGAACAAATCCTTCTTTATCAAGCAGACTACTAACATGAGCCGTACCCGCATTGATAGCATCAAGTACAAGGTGGACGTGAACACTATGGAGCAGTTTGCCGTGCCTTTCCTTTCGTTGAATGAGATAGCCCGTGTGGTACTGACTACAGCGAAAGAGCTGTTCTTTGATCCTTATCAGAAGAACAAATCCTGTGGATCGTTCATCCTTATCGACCCGATCACCAATAACACCAGTGCCGTTGGTATGATTATAGACCGGGTGGAAGAGAAAGATATGCGCACTATGGATGATGTTCCAGTGCTGGATCTTCCGAAACTGGGCATTGATCCTAAGCATTATGAAGCGATAGAGAAGGCTGTGAAAGATCTGGAACGTCAGGGTATTGCGGTGAAAATCATTAAATAATGCACAATTGACTATTTACAATTTACAATTTGCTATGCAGATCGTGCAATTTGTAAATTGTAAATAGTCAATTGTAAATAGTCAATTGTAAATTGTAAATAACATGGGATTACTTGAATTCAATAAACTTCCGATAAACACTCTGGTAGGAGCTGACTGGAAAACATTTAAAGCGATAACCGCTGGCAGGGATATCGATGCTGCCTACAAAGGAAAATATCGTTTGACCAAAGCAGTATGCCGCCTGCTCTCTACATTGGCTCCTTTGCAAAACAGCCGTTACGAAAAGCTTCTGGCCAATAAGCCGTTAGAGCACGATCCGGTGTTTATATTGGGGCATTGGCGTAGTGGGACAACGTTTGTACACAATGTCTTTTCCTGTGACAAACACTTTGGGTACAACACTACCTATCAGACTGTTTTTCCACATTTGATGATGTGGGGGCAACCTTTCTTTAAAAAGAATATGAGTTGGTTGATGCCCGATAAACGCCCGACCGATAATATGGAACTGGCTGTAGACCTGCCGCAGGAAGAGGAATTTGCACTGGCAAATATGATGCCTTATACATATTATAATTTCTGGTTTTTGCCCAAATACCAGCAAGAATATGCTGATAAGTATTTGTTGTTTGATGGTATCCCCGACGAAGAACTGAAAGTATTTGAAGATACATTTAAAAAACTGGTAAAGATTTCATTGTGGAATACGCAAGGTACTCAGTTCCTGAGTAAGAACCCTCCTCATACGGGTCGTGTGAAGGAATTGGTGAAGATGTTTCCCAATGCAAAGTTCATTTATCTGATGCGTAACCCGTACACAGTATTCGAGTCTACACGTAGTTTCTTTACCAATACTATTCAGCCCTTGAAACTGGAAGATATCAGCAACGAGGAGATCGAAAAAAATATTCTCTCTATTTATGCCAAACTGTATCATAAGTACGAAGCCGATAAACAGTATATTCCTAAGGGAAATCTGATTGAAGTGAAATTTGAGGATTTTGAAGCAGATGCTTTGGCGATGACCGAGAATATATATCAGAAACTCTCTATTCCAGGTTTCGAAGAAGCACGTGAAGCAATAGAAAAGTATGTAGGTGGAAAGAAAGGATATAAGAAGAATAAATATAAGTATGATGATCGTACTGTTCAGTTAGTGCAGGACAATTGGGATTTTGCGCTGAAGCAGTGGGGTTATAGTCTTTAAAAAGAAAGGAGAAAGGATGACAAAGAGAACATATCGCCGTCTGATGACGACAGGCTTTATTGCTTTATGCTCGGCTGTTGTTATGGCGCAACATAAAGTAGAAATGCTCCCGTTTGGGGATATGGATCAATGGGTAAATCGCGAAATAAAAGAGTCTGCCATTATTGGTGGAAATACAAAAAATGTATATGCCGTCGGGCCTACCCAAACCATAGCTGGTTCAAAAGCTTATACGAATCTTGGTGGTTCTCCCTGGGCTACTTCCAATGTGATGGCGAAAGTAGCGGGGGTCACAAAGACAAATACATCTGTTTTTCCCGAAAAGCGGGGAAGTGGATATTGTGCACGTCTGGAAACTCGTATGGAAAGTGTGAAAGTGTTCGGACTCGTAGATATTACGGTACTTGCTGCCGGCTCTATGTTTCTGGGCACGGTACATGAACCTATTAAAGGCACCAAAAACCCCAACAAAATGCTTGGAATGGGTATTCCGTTCACAAAGCGTCCTATTGCTCTTCAGTTTGATTATAAAGTGAAGATGTCTGATCGCGAAAATCGCATTCGTGCTACAGGGTTTAGTAAGATAACCGATGTGCCGGGCAAAGATTTTCCTGCAGCGATTTTACTCTTACAAAAGCGTTGGGAAGATGCTGAAGGTAATATTTTTGCAAAACGTGTCGGTACGATGGTTGTTTATTATTATAATACCGGTGATTGGCATAATAATGCTACCTATGAGATTCATTATGGTGATATAACCGGAAGTCCGGTATATAAACCTCATATGATGCGCTTACAGGTTGACGAACGTTATTCGCTCAATAGCAAGGGAGAGAGTGTACCGGTTCGTGAAGTGGCATGGGCCGATGAGGATGAAACGCCTACTCACATGATTCTTCAATTTACTGCCAGTCATGGAGGAGCTTATATCGGTTCTCCGGGAAACACTTTGTGGGTGGATAATGTGAAACTGGTTTATTAGCTAGTTGACCACTTATGAAAGAATAAGAGGGTCTCAAAACTAAAATTAGCTGTTGTTAAAACGCAGATTAACGCCAATTTACGCATATATTAAATTATACCTGCGATAAATTGGCGTTAATCTGCGTTTTTAAGTTGTATAATTACACAAATATGAGGAAGTTATCACTCGTATTCCCGTATTTCATTCTTGTAGATCTTTACTTCTATCAGCTTTTTGGCATTGGTGTCAGAAACCCAGAGGCTTGATCCCGCTATCAATAGTTTTTCTGCCTTTTTAAATGTGTAACCGTTTACAGATTTGAAACTGTTTCCCCATTCTTTTTTCGTACGGTCGTAGATATAGATAGAGCCATTGCTGGCAGATACCATCATCTGATCGTTGTGCAAAGCGATGCCGCAAGGGTTGAAGCTAGTACCGAGTGTCTTTTCTGTATCTATTAATATTTTTTGATCACCTTTTTCAATACGTGCAGTGTCTATTGCCTGAATTTTTCTGTTACCGTATTGCCCGTAATCTGCCAAATAAACAATACCGGTAGAATCTTGTACCATCTGATGGGGATTGAATCCGTTGTTTGTATCCATTCCTATCGCTGCACTTCGACAATAAAAAGGCACTTTCTGATATTTTTCCGGAGTTACGTCCTCTTCCCGGTAAACGGCAATCTCTCTTTTGGTGCGAACAATAATCTTTCCGTCCGGAGAAATCGCCATAGCTTGTGCCTGAAACAATCCGCTTACTCCATCACTCCAATTGCCAGTCCCAATGCGTGTAATGAAATTCAGGTCTTCGAGGGCAAAAACATCGATGCGAGTCTCTCTGCTTAGTACATACAGACGATTGGCCGGAGATACTCCGATGGCTTCTATCGGACTTTGAAATTTTTGATCAGTATTTCCATACTTCCATGACCGCAGTGATACCAGGTGTTGTTTCCTCTTTTTATCATACAGTTCCAGGCTGTAATGTCCGTTCTGTATGTTTGCTACAAACAGTGTATCTCCTTTCATATAGGTGGCTCCTGGGGTAAATTCACCCTCGTCCAGGGCAAAGTCTACAGCCGATAATTGCTGTCCTGCTTCATAGGAGTAGTAATAATGACTGGTATATGGCTCTTCTGGTTTTTGCGGTATATCTCCTGGTATATCTTCTTCCGAGCAGGCCCCTGCAATCATCAGGGCCAGTAGCAGGTGGCTTGTATGAATTATCTTTTTTTTCATGATTATTTCCTTTTTAGTTCAGTTCGTTTATTGGAATACCGGTTATGGTACGTTCAGTGCGATCTATTACAAACAGCGTTTGCCGGGATAGCATTATTTTCTCCACATTACGGAAGGTATGTCCACTTATGGTTGTATAATCTTTTAGGATTGTTCCGTTTTCCTGATTCACTTCTGCCAGGGCAACCGGTTGATTCTTTCCGGTGGCAAATGATACGAACATTCGTTTGCCAACAAAAGCAATGTCGTAGGGAGAGTGAGAAGCGGGGAGGTCTATTACCCGTTGCGCTTTCCATTCTGTTTGTTCGCGCATCACGTTACAGTCGAAGGCATAAATTTTCCGATTACTCTGGTGGGTAGTATAGAGTAGTCCGTCGGCTCCCATTGCCTGCCCATAAGTTCCCATTGCCTCACCCATATTGATTGTGCGGCAATAGTTGGCTACTTTTTTGTAACTACCTGCTGCAACATCATTTTCCATGAATACACACACGCGTTTCTTGTCCCGGATAAACACACATCCACGACGCACAAGTACATCAAAGGCATGTACTGTCTGAGTACTACCTTCACCCCAACTGCCTGTACCTATACACGTAATAAATTCTAGTGTAGCCTCGTCAAATACATCTGTACGGCTACTTTCATTTGTGACATATACTTTTCCATGTGCCACTGTAATCCCGTTAGGTTTCCCGGCAAAGGTTTTGGTTTCTGCATTCTCAGTCCACTCTTTCACGCTTTTTACATGCGTTAGTTTTCCTTCTTTCTCTTCCAGGACTTCCAGACTGTATTTTCCGTTTGCATCATTGATTATATATATGCGGTTTTTGTAGACACATACATCTTTTGGAGTAAAATCCTCTTTGGCAGTTCCCGGGATGTTTTCATAAGAAATAGAACAGGAGAGGGGCGTTCCTTCTTCAACGTTTTCGTCGTCGTCCTTCAATGCCGGAGCCAGACCACCGTCTATGGCATCCAGTTCCGGATCTTCAATGATGTATTTAGAACGTTGGTAGCGGGCAGCACCATACAGTTTTCCCTGTTTACGCGTATGCATAAATCTTCTTGAGTAGATGGGAAGTTTTTTATCAATACACAACTGGGTATACACTTTATTACAAAGGGTAATCCATCCCGTTCCGGTTTGTTCATAGGTCATATTTCCGTCGTGTCCATAGCCCAGGCAGTGTCCCAATTCATGGAAAATTGTGTGGGTTTGGTTCGTGTCGTCTGCGTAGTGTTCAAGGTAGCACCATTCATTCAGTCCATAGGTTTCTCCTCCTCCCAGACCGTTTACTCCACTCACATGTCCTACCAGGAAACCCGAATGATTGATTACCTGTTTGAGTAATTTGTCGATGTCTATCACCGCCAGATTATTGTTACTATGAAGTTTACCTCTGTATTTCTCCAATTCCTCGGCAAATTCCGGTGAGGAGAACATATAGGCAAAGTTCAGCATAATAGCTACCGTTTCTCTGGCATGGGCAGCAAGTAAAGGTGGACGCCAATAACCTGTTTCCCCGTAGGCAGAGAAACGTACTCTGTATTTGCTTTTGGTAGAGAGTAGTTTTTGATAATAACTATCCTCACAATCTGTCTTCAACGAGAAATCTGATGCTGACAGATGCGGGTTAGCCATGATTTGTATCTCTTTTCCTGAACGGGTGATATAACGTTTGCTTTCGGTAAGCATTGGCAGTACCCGGTGATATTCGGTGAAGGCAGGCACTACATCAAACTGTGCCAATTGAAACTCCTCATCATAGCCACTGATTTTTGCCCAGATTGTTACTCCATGTATGGGACGAGGCGAATAGAAGCGGATGAATAGTTCCTGCTTCTCGTTAATACTCACTTGCAGAGGCTGATTGACGTAAAAGAAACGTTGGCTGTTGTCAAAATACGTAGTTGAAGGTTCGTCGTCCTGCAACATAAGTTTGAATACTTCAGGTGTCAGATCATTCTCTGTAACTTTTATTAAACCGTAAGGATTATCCGGCACTTCATCTGTAGGGAGGTCATTGGAATTACTATCAGTACATGCCTGTAAACTCCACATACCCAAAATGAACAAACCGATAAGTTTGAGGATTTTGCTATTAATCATATTAATTGTTTGTTTTTTAGGGGCGCAAAGATAATGTAAATAGCCATTGATTGCAAAAATAAGATGGAGTTTCCTTAAAATATGTGGATATAAGAAAGGCTATCTCACAAAATTTAGTGGGATAGCCTTTTGCTATTTAAAACTTTAGTTTGTATCTGATTTCAGCGTTTATTCCAGAATCACTACACGGTTCAGGAAATTCTTACCGAACATATTGGCAGTTCCACCGAAACCAACCAGTTCAAGCTGATCTTTGCTTACGCCTTCTTTAACAAGTGCATCGTAAACGGCCTGAGCACGTGCTTCAGACAGTTTCTGATTCCACTTAGAGCTACCGGT
>NZ_CATJGZ010000127.1:0-20189 GCF_949740115.1 Bacteroides sp. 41_26 | reverse complement strand
TTGATACCCAAAGACATCTTACGTTCTTCGCGGTCAAGTGTAAGAACAACAGCTTCTACTTCGTCGCCTACCTTCATGAAGTCCTGTGCAGAACGCAGGTGCTGGCTCCAAGACATTTCTGAAACGTGGATCAAACCTTCTACGCCGGCAGCGATTTCGATGAATGCACCGTAGTCAGCCATAACGACAACTTTACCGTTTACTTTGTCACCAACCTTCAACTCTGTATCAAGAGCATCCCATGGGTGCGGAGTAAGTTGTTTCAGACCAAGAGCGATACGTTTCTTTTCGTCATCGAAGTCAAGGATAACAACGTTGAGTTTCTGATCCAGCTCAACAACTTCTTTCGGATCGCTAACGCGTCCCCAAGAAAGGTCAGTGATGTGAATCAAACCGTCTACGCCACCAAGGTCGATGAATACACCGTAAGATGTGATATTTTTAACAGTTCCTTCGAGAACTTGTCCTTTTTCAAGTTTACCGATAATTTCTTTCTTCTGTTGTTCCAGTTCAGCTTCGATAAGAGCTTTGTGAGATACAACAACGTTTTTGAATTCCTGGTTGATTTTAACAACTTTGAATTCCATTGTTTTTCCAACGAATACATCATAGTCGCGGATCGGTTTAACGTCGATCTGAGAACCCGGCAAGAATGCTTCGATACCGAATACGTCTACGATCATACCACCCTTAGTGCGGCACTTGATGTAACCCTTGATAATTTCTTCGTTTTCCAGAGCAGCATTAACGCGATCCCAAGAACGGGTAGCACGAGCTTTTCTGTGAGACAGAACCAACTGTCCTTTTTTGTCTTCCTGATTTTCGATGTATACTTCTACAGTATCACCAATTTTCAAGTCAGGATTGTAACGGAATTCATTCAAAGGAATGATACCGTCTGATTTGTAACCGATGTTCACAACGACTTCACGCTTGTTCATTGCGATTACAGTTCCGTCAACAACCTCACGGTCGTTCACTTTGTTAAGCGTACTGTCATAAGCTTTTTCGAGTTCCTCTTGGCTGGCGCCAGCGAATGATTCGCCATTTTCATACGCATCCCAGTTGAAGTCTTCAACAGGAGCAATGTTCTTTAAGTTTTCCATTAATAATTAATTGTTTAGAGATACTTTAATTAAATAAGACATTATATTATTCTATAAATCGGGCGCAAAGATAAAACATTTTTCGTGACTAACCAAAGTTTGGTATAAAAAAAGCCGTCTCACGACGGCTAATATTCAGATATTTAAGTTATTCAGACATTCGTCTTACAATTTGCGCGGATTGCGTTTACCGTTCGATTGGATATTAACCGGACTGCCTTTATAGCCAATATCACCACTTCCGGATATATTGCATTTTAGTGTACCGGAAACATAACAGGAAATAGAACCGGAGCCATCTACACTTGCATCTACATCAACAGCTTTCAGGTCTTTCGCATTCAGATCGCCGGAATTGCGTAATGATAATACAGCCCGTTGTGCCGTACCTGCTACCTTCAAATCACCGGAGCCTTGCAATTCAGCCTTTACGGTCTCTCCCTGTATCCCCACAAAATCCAGATCACCGGAGCCGGACAGGTTGACTGTTACATCCCCAGCTACATTGGTACCTTTCACCTTCAGGTCTCCTGATCCATGAAGAATTGCCGTAGTAGACTTAGCCGTCAGGTTATATATATCCAGATCACCGGAGCCGGATAAATTCAAATCTACATTCCCTGCATTGATACTGCTTTTGACAGAAATGTCACCAGATCCTTGCAGAGTTGCCGAAAAAGCATTCGTACAAACGATTTCCCCGGCATTGATATCTCCGGAACCTTTCAGAGTAAGGGATAGACGATCTGATTTCACTTTATTATTTAAGACTACATCTCCTGATCCTTGCAATAACACATCTTTCAACATGGGGCTGGAAGCCATTATTTTTAATCTTCCCTCTTTACCAAACTCAATATTTGTACCTTTCTTGAAAGAGACAAACAGTGTGCCATCAGATACTGTACACTCTACCAGGTTGAGAATATTATCCGACCCGTAAATCTCTAAAGTTGATTTATTATCAGTAGACTGCGTATAAATAACTGTCGGACTTCCCTGAAGGTTTATCTTGTCGAAACTTCCGATTTTGATATTTTTTGTTTTATACGTTCCGTTTGCTTTTACACGGTTAATCTGGGAACAAGCTGTTGTTGTAGTCAGCAAGAATGAAAACAAAGTAATCATTCCAATAAATCCTCTCATATTCATATTTTTTTCATTTAAGTAGTTTGTAATATCTATAAGACGCAAACAGTATGCGAAAGGTTGCATGGCAGACCATGTTTTTATGATAAAAACTTTTCAGTGTGTCTCAAAGTGTATCCATAGGTTGAGAAAGTTTTCTCAACGCTTTGAGAAACTTGTTTCAATACGTTGAGAATATTTTCTCAACAGGTTGAGAGTATTTGTTTCAATAGGATGAGAAAATATTCTCAATATAAAGAAACAAAGTGTTTTCATATGAAAATAAAACATCTTCCACCATTTAAACAGCTGATAAGTAGCAACATTCAAACAATGGAAGATGAGAGAGAAACTTATTTAAGAGAGAGTTATTCTATCAACAATTTTAATATCGACGGACGACTACCACCTTCTGTCAGCACGTAAGCAATATACATTCCGGCAGCTAAATGTCGCACATCAGTATCATAAGATTTCCTTCCGGGAGCAATATTCAATACCGGTTTTCCATCAAGAGAATACATGATTAAATTCTTGATTGCATTCTCACTTTCCAGATGAAGCACGCCTTGCCGGTACGACATAGTTACCTCTGACAATGAAGCAGAAGGAGTACAGATACCTGTCCCTGTATATGAAACCGTTACCGATTCAGAGTCCGGCGTATCGCCAAAAGAGCCTTCAGCGCGAACCGTATATACGTTTTCTCCTGAAAGCGGAGCGGTATCTGTAAAAGTAGAAGTTGTGGCAGTGCCAATCTTCTCTCCGTTTCTATAAATCGCATAGCCGGTTATGATGGAATGCTCTACCTGCGGATAAACAGCAACGTCGTCTACATGCCACCAGTAAGACAGCCCCATCTGATTGGTATCATATGCATGAAAAGCAATTTTCATATCATCAGACATATAAGGAGATAAGTCAATATCAACCCGGGTATATTTATTCACAACGGAACAATCTGTTTTCAAATCCCATATTTTCTCCCAGGTTATACCCCCATCCGAACTCACTTCTACATAATAAAAATTAGCGGGATTATTCTTCTGAGGAGCTGTAGACTTAGAATAGAATGTCAGCGACTTACCTTTAGAGAAAGAAGGAGATATCAGATATTCATCCTGATGGATATCCTCCCAGGCATCCAACAGACGCATTGAATAATTTCCGGTATAGGGTTCTGCATATTTCTCAGACTTTTTCCATACCCATCCCCGGTCACCTTCATTCTTTATTGCCCACTTAGCCAGACTCTGCGAATCTTCAAAATCTTCCACCAGAGCCGGAGTACCTTCGTGTGGAGCTACCCATGACAAAACAATGGCATTTCCTTCCACTTTGGCGGTCAAAGCAGAGGGGGACTGTATGAGATTGGAACGCTGTGAAACATTTACTGAAGCGGTAATAGAAGCATCCTCCACTCCTTGTAAATGAAAGGCAGCAGTGCGCAGCTGTGCATTTTCATTCGCAGATTTAGCCTGCAAAATGAGAGTCGACTTACCCGCTTCACCCTGAAGAGGGGTAACAGTCAGCCAATCGGGTATATCTACAGCCTTCCAGGCAACATCTGCCTCAACGTTCACTTCAACAGTACTCTCAGCAGCACCACCCAAAGTTACATCCGGTTTCGGGATATAAATCTGAGGCATCAGCTCCAGCAAATCAAAAGAGATCGTCTCGCCACAGGAAGATATATTCGCCAACGCGAATTTAGCCTCTTTCCCATCACTATAGAAAGGCTTAAAATCAGCAGTTCCCCCCAAAGAAGTGCGTCCGCTTTCAGCACTGAAAGCTGCTTTGTTTATGTCACCATCAAGTTTGGTTGTTCCTCCCGGACGGAAAAGGTATTGTTCGTCCAGACGAGTGGTTCCATTATAGTTCAGATTTCCACCTGTCACATTAGGGTTAATACGATAAACCAGCAAACCGGAGGAAGGCAGACCAATATCAAAAGTCCCGGCTTTTTTCCGATACTCTACAATAAAATATTCATCGGAACCGGTAGGCTTTATTTTATAGGCAATATTCTCTTTACTACTGCCTCCCACAGGATTCAACGTATATGTACCCGGAGTGGATATTTCGGGAATTTCGTCAATCCATTTGCAGTAACGGTATTTGGTATATGTACTCATCTGCTGGGGAGTCTTCAGGTTGTCGGACATCAGATCCCACACCCCTACCGGATTCAGGTCGTCATTCACATGATAAAGGTCATAGGTACCTAATGTGTGAGACATTTCATGACAAAGCACACCTGTATTCAAAGGTACAGGACTCAAAGAACTCCACCCGTTGGCATCATTAAATACCATCAGATAACCTACTATCTTTTTGCCTTTTACATAAATAGCCTTCTCGTCGGGCAATGCCAAGTCCGAACGGTGTGGCCAAAGTAAATGCCTGGCACCCAATTCGGAATTCCCACTTACGATAATACAGATATTATCAAGCAATCCATCATTATTAGCATCGATTACTATATCATCAGGTAGATTCTCAGAGAGATAAGCAGCCAGTTCTTTTATCAGAGCCTGTTCGCGTGCAGCTTTCTCGGTTTCATTGCTATATCCTTGTTCATTGATACTACCTTTCTCTCGATAATATCCACGTTCATTTTTTGCTCTATAAGAAAGAATTTGCGCACCATTCGCTTTCGGGAAGAAAGCACTTTTCCAGAAAAGCTGGTCGTAGGAGGCTTCACGAAAATAGTTATATACCGAATTTACTCCTGCAGCATCAGCATTAAACATCGCTTCATAGTAACTGATGGGCTTGTCAAATTGCTCATTGTTCTCTTCATCGGCAAAACTCAGAAAACAAACCAGATTGCTCAACTCACCCTTATTCTTTTCGGCAGCCGACAATAGGATCGGAAAGAATAAAACAACGAACCAAAGAATAATATATCTCTTCATCGTTTTACATTATTATAGTAAATAAAAGAGGGAAGCAGTCGCTATCTCATCAAAAGGATGAAAATAAGCAAACGCTTCCCCATAGAATTATCAGCGGATGACGATCTTCTTAGTACGTTCGGTAGTACCCATTTTTGCCTTTACTACATAGATACCTTTTTCCAAAGGAGACAGATTCATCTCGTTTGTGGTAGCGGATGCAGCCAATGTGCCGGCAGTAGTGTAAATCTGTATATCGGCAACCTCACCTAAAGACAACACAGTACCATCAAATGCTATTTCAGCATTAGCAGATTGGTTGTAGATACCGGTCGGTTTGGTAGAAGTAAGTACTTTCATACCATGGATGTAAAGAGGGGCTTTCGTTAATGATTCGAATCGTGCATACATAGGAGCATCTGATTTTAACTTAAAATGAGGTTCATCCCCATTATCTAAAGTCTCAATCTGAGTCCACTCTTTCTGACCACCACCACTCATTAATGGCTTAAATATGGTTGTAAAAGCAGCCGAAACAATCGAATAGTCTTTAAAGCTTTTGCTTTGATCTGTAGTTCCTAGCATACGAACATAAGTTGTCACTCCACTTGATACAAATAAGTTAAAAGAGACACATGACGGCATACGTACAACAAATCCACCACCATTTGCAGTCATACCCGCACTGGAGCTCGCCGTAACAATAGCACCCGTCTTTGCTTTTTCTCCTCCAATTTCTTTATCTGTACCAGCTCCTTTTACTTCTGAATCAGCAGTAGTATCCTCATAATCTCCAAAGTCCGCACAGATTAACTGGATAATCTTCCCATCCGGATCTATCTTTCCATCCTCATTATTTGCCTGACCGATGTACTTATCTATCTTCTCTTGTGTGTCAAACCAAATCCAACCATTTGCATCAACATCAGCAGGATCAAACAAATTATACTCTTGCGCATTTGCAAATAATATTGCTCCAAAAGCCATTAATAATGTCGTAATTTTCCTTCTCATACAATTTTCTTTTTAGTTAATAATGTTATTGATTTGTATTAAACTTCATACCACTCAGGATTTTGCTCAATGCCATGATAACGTACTTCGTCCCATGGTATCGGCAAGTAATACTGCATCTGACGGAACTCACGTACACGCTTAGGATATTTGTTCATATTTGAAATCTGATAAACAGGGTCTTTTCCTTCTTCTTTTACTATCTTCATAGCCTTTAGCGGATTGGTAGCACCACTCATCTTTTCGACAGCAACTCCCCAACGAAGCAAATCCCAATAAGTCGTTTCTTCAAAAGCCATTTCTACACGACGTTCATTCACCAGTTGATCCCAGGTAAGACTCGGCAATTCATCCATATGAACACGACGGCGAATCTGATTTACTTTATCTAATGCATCATCCACCCGATTCTGTAAAAAATCTATTTCGGCATAATCCAATAACACTTCTGCATAACGCCAGATGATGTAGTTCTGCTTACTCGCATAAGACTCATCATTATCGATCTTCTGAGTTTCATCTACAAACTTTCCTAAATAATAACCGGTTTTTGTTACAGCAGCCGTTTCAGAAGTTCCATACGGTGTCAAATCTTCACCCGCCACTTCCTTGCCATTTACCTTATTATAATGAATCTCCATCACGCGTCCCCGGAAACTACAACCATCATACAACACATTTGCATAAAAACGATAATCCCGATTATCATACGGATGTTTGGCATCATACGCTTTGCCATCACGCATACCATATTCATCTACATGGTTCTGGGTAGGCGAATAAGCAGCCACCGTTCCTCCATAATAAGGTGAAACCGATTCCCGGTCGAGCTTATGTCCGAATCCATTCGAGAAATCACCATCGTTAGAGTGCTGTACTTCCCAAATTGATTCCTGACTATTCTTTGTTAAAAAGATCTGTCGATACTGCTCCTTTATCTGATCTTGTGTTGATCCGGTGATCTGTATCAACGAATAAGGCAACTTCATCAGTTCATCATACGCCTTGGCTGCCGCTGTCAACATAGCATCCGAACGATCATCCGGAAATCCGAGGTATGACTTCTCCTGATTCTGATATATTTTGCTGGCTGCCCAAAAATAAGTTTTAGCCTTTAACATCAAAGCAGCTCCTCTGGTAGCACGTCCGATATCCCTGGGACTCAACTCTTCAGACAATAAAGAAGCTGCCAAATCAGCCTCTTCGGCAATAAAGTTTACCATCTCTTCGTAAGAGGCACGAGGAAACTTTGTACCATCATGCAACGGATCATAATTGTTTTTCAACAACAAAACGCCTCCAAACTGCCGAAGTAACATGTAATAGTAATAAGCACGAAAGAAATGAGCTTCACCCAACACACGTTTTTTATGATCACCATTGCGAATCTTATCCTGATTCTCAAATAAAAGATTAATAGACTGAATACGGGTATAATAATTAGTCCAGTTTATAAGTCCTCTACGTGTTACTTCGGCCGGAATACTTTTCAGGATATCCCCATACGCTGTATTATACCAATCTGATTTACTAACCGTTATCTGATCACCATACCAAGGCAGATAATCACGGGATGCTCCTTTCAAAAGGGTAGTAGCCGGCATATAGACAGAAAAGCCATTACTCATATTACGATACCATGGTAACACATATTCATCAAGTAACAACTGACTTCCCCAGATAGATTCCTGAGACAACTTATCATTAGGAATATCACGAAATATACCGTCACATCCGGAAAAACTGAACATCCCTCCCAAGAATAAAAAAGATATTATATATTTTCTCAACTGCATACTCTTTCTGTTTTTATTTTTGAAATATTCTATTTAAAAACCTAAACTCAATGTCATACCATAAGAACGCTGTATCGGATATCCACGTAAAGATTCCGGATCCATGTCTTTTAATGTTGACCACGTAAACAGGTTACTTCCCTGAAGAGAGATACTGGCTGAAGAAAGTTTCATTTTCTTCAATGTTTCTCCCGAAAAAGAATATCCTAACGACAGAGATTTCAAACGAATAAAATCACAGTCTTTCACCCAAAAAGTTGATTCCTGACGATTATTATCGTTTTTATTAGCAATCTTGACTCGAGGATAAGTTGCATTCGGATTATCTTTAGACCAAGTATCAGTGAGGTGATATTGCTGAAAACGCTGTAAACTACCAGTTTCCAAAGTATACAATTCTGTGATTTTTTGCTGATACCCAGATACTCCCTGGAACATAGCGTTCACAAAAAAACCTTTATATTTAATACCTAAACGTAAACTCATTGTCATCTCCGGATTAGAAGAGTTCTTTACCGCAATCCTGTCCAGATCCGAAAGTAAACCATCATCATTCTGATCTTTGTATTTAATATCACCGGGTGCAAGTGTCGCATTCCCCTGCCCATCCTGATCTAAATTATGATTATCAATTTCTTCTTGTGATTGAAAGAGTCCATCGGCTTCATACATCCACCAAACCATACTACTTTTACCTACACGGCGACGACTAGGGTCTATAGAAGACTCGTCTCCATAATCCAATACCCTGTCTCGCGTTTGCGCCAGCGTAAGAGTTAAATCATATTTCACCTTTTGAATAGAATTACGGTGAGACAACGTCAAATCCCATCCCCATGCCTTTATCTCACCGAAATTCATATTGGGCGGATTACTATCAACTCCTGTTGAGGGCGGATATAAATAAGAAGGAGCAATAGTGATCATATTGGTACTATAGCGCCAATAGTATTCAAAAGACAATCCGAAACGATTTCCCCAGAAACCAAGATCAGTAGCTAAGTTATAAGTACGTGACTGCCCCCATTTCAATTCAGGATTTGGGAAATTACTGGTATCCATAACAATACCCGGTTTCAAGGCACCTCCAATATTATATCCCTGACGTGCTACGTACATATATTTCATAAGATAAGAATAATCATCTATAGCACCATCATCTCCCAATATACCGACTGATCCTCTAAATTTTACGTTTGAAAGTATGGGTTGATCCCAATTTTTAAAAAAACTTTCATTGGAAAGTACCCAGGAAGCAGAAGCGGTAGGGAAAAATCCCCATCGATTGTCCGGATGGAATTTAGTAGAGCCGTCCACACGAAAACTTCCCTCAATAAAATAACGGTTACTGTAACCATAAGTAGCGCGCCCTATTAACGAAGCTCGCTGGGTATAAATTTCAGTCCCTGCCAAATCAGAAGAAAGGGAAGTCCCTATTATTTCCGGATAAATACCTGCCATTTCTTTATTTTTCCCTTTAAGATATCGATTCTTATAATCCTGATAATTAACGACTAACATTCCAGATACATCATGTTTTCCTACAAAAGTACGGTTATAATTAACCCCAAACTCTAACAGCTTATTATCAACAAAGCGGTCTATCTCCTCTAATGTTATCTTGGCTTCGGGATAGGTAGTCTTATAATCTTCTTCTATATTACCGGTTTCTTTTTTGTAGGTGTAAAGAGTTACTGGAGTATTAAATGTTTTTTGAACAGAATTATTATTGTCAAAAGTAGCACGAATATAGGCAGAAAGTCCTTTTACCCAAGGCATATCATAATTTAAAGTAGCCGTTATGGTGTTCATATTCATCTTATTCCGAATATATCCGCCCAAACCTTCAACAGCAATTAAAGGATTACTACTTTCAACACTGGCAAGGTCTCCATTCGTAAATCGCAAAACCTGTAACGGAGAAAAATTATAAGCAGCATCAATGGTAGAGTAGCTTGTATTCTTATTTTCCGAACGAGTTCCGGTCATATCCAATGATAAAACAAGCCCCTTTAACAAAGTTGCATCTAGCTTCATCGAATAGTTGAAACGGTCACGCCCTACCCCACTATACAATCCTTTTGTATTGGTATATCCACCGGACATGTAATACTTCACAAAACTATTTCCACCAGTAACAGATACACTATGAATAGTAGAATAACCAAATTTATCAAGATAATCTATCAGATTTTCATCACCATATATATTGGGATTAGAATGTGTACGGATCATTTCCAATTCTTCATCTGTATAAAGTCGTTTTTGGGCAGAAGGTGTATTCTCTACTGCACGATTATACAATTTGGCATATTCATACGCATTCAAAAATTCCGGCAAACGAGTTGCCTGCTGCAAATTAAACTGCCCTCTGTAATTCACAGATATTTTCTGATTACCGGCAGCACGTTTTGTCTGAACCAGAATAACTCCATTGGCAGCACGGGCTCCATAAACTGCAGCGGCAGCACCATCCTTCAGTACAGAAATACTCTCAATATCATCCGGATTCAAATCAGAAAGACGCATTTCGCCTTCAGAAGAATTTGTTCCGAAACGAGGGACACCGTCAATAACCAGCAGAGGTGCACCATTTATTCCACGAATGTGTATATTCGATTCTTTTGCAGTACTTGGATCACCACTGGTAGCCATTACCTGCAGACCGGCTACCTGTCCGCTCAAAGCCTCATCTATATTAATAGTAGGCATCTGCAATAATTCATCACTACGCACTACTTCTACCGAACTGGTCAAAGAAGATTTCTTCTGTGTTCCATATCCTATGACTACAATTTCATCCAGTTGCTGTGCATCATCCTTCAGCACTATTTTTAAATTGTTCTCTCCCGGTTTCAATCGAATCTCCTGAGATTGATAACCAATAAACGAAACAATCAGAATCGTTTCTTTACCGGGGACTAACAAAGTGAAATTGCCATCCAGGTCAGTGATCGTTCCGCTATCGGCTCCTTTTATTTTAATATTTGCACCAACAATCGTTTCACCGGATGTATCAAAAACCTTTCCGTTCAATGAATAGCTTTTTGCATTTTGCCCCCAAACACTATAAGAAAGGCAACACAAAAAAATAAATAGATAGAAGATTCTATTCATATAATTTATTTATTAGTTATTTTTCAAGGTACGTTCAATCAGTAATAACTGATAATCATAAAAATCACGAGTATCTCCGGTAGAGGCAGCTCTACGGCTTTTGTATAACTGGGCAATCTTATTTAGTCGTCCGGTCATCACTGCTGCCAGTTGCTCTTTGGATAGTGTGGGCAGACCAAAGTTGATTCGTGTGAATGAACTGTCATGACCATGTACGTGACTACATGGTAAAGCTGGTTCGCAAGTTTGCCGTAACATTTCTTCATAGTCAGCTAAGGCAGTAGATGCCTTTTTTTCAGTGGCCTTACCCAAACCGGTATAGTTAATCATCAAAGCAACAGCAGCCGACTGAATATTCATATCCGCCTGTGATAGCTTTACCCCCTGATAAGTAGGCTTGAACATTTCAGAGAAAGCATCATCCAGATAAGCATTTAAAGTATAATTAATTTTAGGATTCATTTGCCCTCCCTCGTTGATGCGATATAACGCAGCCGAGTTTAGTAAAGCTCCCACAACGGAAGACTGCAGTTTGTCATTCACGTTCATGTTTACATCCAGCTTTACAATCAATTCTTTGGGAGTCAGCCAATCATTATAGGTACGTGCCTGATTTAAGAGCCACAACATCGCTTTCTTCTGCATAGCCTTATCGATATAATTTTTGGCCGATGCATCTTCACCCTGCCGAACTTCCTGAAAACGGATACCACCAATATAAGGCATCACATGACGTAAATGCCGTGTATACTGCCGTACAACTTCAATATACATATTTTCAACATCGTCATAACGCGCTCCCTCATCAAAAGTCCATGTTTCCAGATTCTTCATTATAATCTTCAGGTTATGGATAGCCATATCTCCGGCTTTCAAATGATCATTTCCCAAATCCTCAGACTGATCGGTCGGGTCAACCACTCCAAATACCTGCTGTGCTCCGAACTCATACATGGGATCGGCTTTCTTTTCTTCAATCCAGGCATCCAATGTCTTTTTCTCTTTCTCCGGTGTATCGGCCCCCTGAATCAACCGATATCCCCAATTGATGGCATGAATATCATATACTCCCAAAATTGGTGGAGTCAATTTTACTCCCTTCTCCAAATCTCCGGGTTGGGCTATGTAATTGTTTCTGGCGTAGTCCATAATACTTGGAGTAGTTCCGTATTTCTGTGTAAACTCCGGACTACGTAACGAATCTACAGGAAAAGAATAACTGGCTCCCATATTGTGCATCAATCCAAGCGTATGCCCTATCTCATGTGCAGCAGCATAACGTATGGCTTCCTGCATCACTTCATCATCAAACACAGCTTTACGTACACGACTATCAACTGCGGCCGTTTGCACAAAACGCCAGTTGTGCAATAAAGAAATCACATTATGGTACCAGATTACATCTGCTGTAAGTATCTCTCCCGTACGCGGATCAATATAACTGGGTCCCATCGCATTAGCAATAGAAGTCGCTGCATATTTCACACAACTGTAGCGCATATCATCCGGATCAAAATTCGGATCATTGCTGGGATAATCCAATGCCTTCACTACATTTTTAAAACCAGCCGTTTGAAATGCCATATTCCAGTCTTCAATACCTTGTTTCACCACTGTACGCCATTTTTCCGGAAAAGCAGTGTCTACATAGAATACAATAGGTTTCATAGGTTCTACCAGTTCTCCCTTAAAGTATTTCTCCAAATCTTCTTTTTTGGGTTCCAATCTCCAACGATGAATAAAGGTCTGAGGCACAATTTTATCTTTAGAAGAGGTGTATAGACTCTTATCCGAACTAAAATACCCTACCCTATTATCCTGCAGACGCATAGACATCAATGTGTCAGGCAAAACGAATAACGAGCGATGCACTGTAACCGAATAAGGCTGATTCAAAGGAGTAGTAGTAAATGACAGCAAACTCTTTATTTCAATATTATTCGGGAAAGTTTTTACACTCAAAATATTGGAAGCATCTGATGCAAAAGTTCCCTTCAGGGAGTTTCCACCACCAAATAGTTTTGCTAAAGGACTCTCCTGTTTAATCGGACTGATACATTTCTCATTCCCCCCGAAGAAGGAAGTAACATCTATGACAACATTATCCATGTTGCGGGCAACAATCTTAAATCCTTTTAATACCGGATCAGCAAAATTTTTATCAAAAGCAGGCAGAATCGGATCATTCCGGTCTACAATATTACTGCTTTGTACTAAATGCATATAGACCTTCTGATCATCCTTACTAAAACGGATCATCAATGGAGTAGTCGCCATTTGCCCGGCTACATAATCTTGCGTATTACTGGTCTCAGCAATACGATTCGCCAATAAGTAAGTATGTGAAAAAGCCGAATCAGGTATTTCAAAATACAAATTATTCTCTTTTTTACTCAAAAAAGTAGTAAATAACCCCTTTCTGGATACAGCATCCTTAGTTACTTTTTTATAATCTGCATTAACAGAATCCTTCTTTACTTCGATTGGATTAATGACTTTTTTCTTATTCTTTTTTACTACTGTAGCACAAGAAATCCCGCTAACAAAAAGAAGTAAAAACGACAGTCCTATTATCTTTTTCATACAATATATATATTATTTTCTCTAATTTTCAAAAACCATAGTAATTTCATACACTATTTTCTAACAAAAACAATACTTTTTTCGGTAATTTGGTTTCTTTTTCATAGTTTTGCAAAACTAATCAAATAATAATTATTATGAGAAGAAAATTACTATTTTTATTATTCTTTTGCATCGCAACAATTGCGAAAGCAGAAAATGAACCGGTAATCACGCTCAATGTAGAGGTAAACGAAGCAGAGATCACACTTGGCTTTGAAGTCAGTACTCCAAATACTAAACTTTCTATTGATTGGGGAGATGGAGTATTGGTAGAAACAGAGATAATACAAACTCCTGATCCATACCTCAATGCAACAGATGTAGTCGTAACTCCTAAAGGAGAAGGATTAATCAAAATCTATGGCGAGAACATTGTATATTTTAGTTGTGCACCAAATGCAAAGGAAGCAAAAGTGACCGCTTTGGATGTTACAAAAGCAGTACATCTAACAGAGTTGTATGCAAACACTAATAAATTAACAAGTCTTGATGTAAGTAAAAACACAAAACTACAAATATTATATTGTGGTGGTAATCCGATAACAACACTTGATTTGACTAATAACATATCATTGATTTATTTAAACGCCAATGATATGGGAATCAACAAATTGGATGTTTCTAAATGTCCAGAGTTAGACTATCTTTCTTTTAATAATAACAAATTAGAAGCATTGGATATATCTAAAAATACAAAACTAAAAAAATTATACTGTCTAAACAATCAAATAAAAAGCATTGATTTCTCTAAAAACACTATTTTAGATTTTGTAAATGTGAACAACAATCAACTTACCAGTATAGATGTCACTGCATGCCCAGCATTAACCACTTTATTTTGTATGGGTAACCAAATCAAAGAAATCAAAGTTGGAAACATCGAAAAAACATTAAACTGCAGCAAAAACAAACTAACTCTCAATACGTTGCCCAAAAGAAGTGATTCTGGCTACACCTATGCTCCTCAAGAAGCATTAACCATTGCAGAAAGTATCTCCACAAACCAAGAATTGGACTTGTCTGCACAGGATAATATCAAAGGGGTTACTGAAACAACTCAAAAAACTACTTACACTTGGAAAACAGCCGATGGCACAACAACTTTGGTAGCAGGTACGGATTATACTGAAAATAACGGAAAATTCACATTCCTCACTTCACAAAACCAACCCGTATATTGTGAGATGACAAGTGATGCATTCCCGAAATTTACAGGAGCCAATGTATTCAAAACTACGCCTATCAGCATCCAAAAGCCCACAGGTGTCCAGGATAACATTTCGGACAATATCATCATTGTGCCAAACAAGGGCGGAGTGACTATTGAAGGTCTGAAAATAACTGATAGTATCTTAATTTATACGATCAATGGTAAAAAAGTAATTGATACAAAAGCAAGCAACAATACAATGACGTTCAATCTTGCTGAAGATAATTACATTGTACGCATCAATAATAAAGTTTATAAAACAATCGTTTTATAAGCATTGTCACTTTATGACATATAAATCTCCTCTTAGCGACTTTTCTAAGAGGAGATTTTTTATATTATCTGTTGAATAGCTCAAACGTAAACTTACATCCAACTTCGGTATATTTCCAGTTTTCACTACTAACAAATACCCCCACATCAAAAATGTGTGTACCAATACCGTAACCTATTTCAAGATAAGGATTAAGATGCGGAACAAATAATGTATTCACATACAAACGTTCATTCTGAACATAACGGGTATATTTCATCAAATGACGCAAAAACAGAAAAGGAGCTTCATAAGTAAAATGAGCACGGACATACTTCCGGGAAGAGTTATACCAACGACCATCCAATAATTGAAAGACTCCACCAATATCATCATTCCACCCTATAGGCAGGTTACTTCGCGCTAAATTGGCAAAATCTACAAAATAAAGTTGTTCCTGATTGGTGAATGCTCCAAATCCAAAACGATAATAAATATTGCGCATCAAACCCAGCTGGACATGATGCTGAAGATCAAACTCAACTCGTTCATACTGTCCTGTACTGTTAAATATGCCCTTTATACCACGTTCATAATCCACAGAAAATGTAGGATAAGCAGAGCGCAGATTTATCTTCCGTTTCCCATTCATATAGTAATAAAGACAAGGAGTCCACTCTACCCGGACGCGGGGTGCAAAACTGATATAAGTATCCTTGAATTTATCCAAGAAATCGGATGCAAGAGGTAACGATGAATTTAGCACAACGAACCTTGATTTTTCAACTGCTGTTCTTCTATGGGCAGAAAAGCCAACACTCAGCTCCAAGCCATTAGCCACTTCAATACTATGACGAAAATTGAAATATAAGTCTTTAAAATAATCCAGATGTATCTGATCGAAATCAAAAGTACTGTCGGGCATCGCCTTCAACTCATCAAGTACGTCACTACTATAAATTCGGTTACCATTACCAAAGTTCACATGAATAGCTCCACGCTTCTGCGGCCAATAATCAAAATCGGCATTGGCCGACCAATAAAACTCTTTACGAGTAAAGTTATACCCAATCCGAGGGACAATACGCAACAATTTATCACCGGAAAACAACCTGTTATATTTAAAATCCTGCCTCCATGAAAAGCCATTACTTCCACTGTAGCTCAACAACAACGGATTAATGATCGGAGAACACTTGACACTGCCGATACGGGATAAATCTACATTAAGATCAGACAATAAAAAGTCACCTATTTCTCCCCAAAATACACGACGTTTAGAAGGAGGTTTCAGCGCAGTAGTATCTTTTCTGAATGCATAATCTTCGTATAATTTCTTCTCGTCGTCCATAAGCTCTATCGGACGTAAGGATGCGAAATAAGCACTATCCAAATGCAAGGAATTCGTATCGCATCTCAATGTATACGATTCTGTAAGATTGAACTTCTTCTTTTCTTTACGGTATTTACTCTTCTCTTTTAGTTCAATAGAGCTATAGTCTAACGAAGCCAGGTAACTACCGTCTACCACATTACCAACAAAATTGAATCTCACCTTAAATTCATAACGAACCGGCAAAAATTCATTATCATCACCTACCTCCCCCATCTTAATAAGATTCTCAAAAGTCAACAGCTCGGACCGACCGGAAAAACGGATTTCGCGTACACTCCATACATCTGAACTGACAATCATATATCCGCCAACAAGCTGATCACTTTTAGTCTTGGGAATAAAACGTATTTTATAGTGCAGGTTATCCTGCCCTCCCATAATAGTATCTATCTGATAGCGATAATATTTCTTTCCATTTTTGGCAAGTGGTGAAAGCAAACGGTCATAAAGCAATGTAGCAGAGTAAACATTCACATGAAAATATTCGAGCATCGTTGCCTGAAAGCCGCCACTAAAAACCGTGCCATATCCTGCTTTAACTTTCTGATCATAAATATCAGGAGCAGTGAAATGCAAGTCGCTATATGACTCCATTAAATATTCACGTACGCCCTTTTGCATACGGAACATCTTTGGAAGATAACGAAACATAAAGTTCTTCTTCCGGATATTCAGTTTACCTTTAATATATAAGTCGGCCCGATAATCGTTGACAATCTTCTCATAAAAAGGAGCAAAAGTCATCACATTATACAAGATAGAATCCACAGAGATAGCTTCACGCGTATATGGATTCAAAACAGAATTAGCTCTTCCTTTGGGTGCTAAAAGGAATAAAATAAAAAATAAAAGCCATATTAACTTATAATGTCTCAAACAGAATCCTTTCCATTAGTATGGAACAAATATAAAAAAAAACAATGAAAAGGAGAGATTTGAGAACAGATTAACATAGATTTAAAAAAGAGTGTTAGTAATATATTAGTTAATCTGCTCATTATCATCTTTAAACAAAACACCTTTCAACTTTTGATAAAGGAAAGACAGTACCAACAAGATAACACCAAGCATGATGAATACCACAATCTTTCCCACTGTAGGCATTGCCCATAAATCGACAAGCACTAACTTCACCAATACAATACCTAATGTAAAAAGACTAATGATACGCAACACCTTTTGATGCAGACGCATACCCAATGACATCTGAACGAACCCTGCAATGCCCAAGGCAATAGATAAACCTGCATTAAATTCGTCCGGTAAACCCAAGTGAGAGAGGAAAAGCCGAACAATAGCCAGCCAGAATAAAGTTGATAACACACTAAAATAAACCGTAAAGCGGACTGTAATACTATGATGAATAGTATACAACCAACACACATAACAAAGATTGACAATTATAACAACCGTAGTTATCCAGGAAAGTAAAACAGGCAACACACCTATTGAATTACCATGATCTTCCCACGTATGAATCATATACAGGATTACACTTATCCCTATTCCTATCACATAAAGCAAACCATACTCTTTAACCGGAAAGCGCTTTCTAAAACCATAGCACAAAGCCAATATACAGAAAGAAGTAAATAAATGCATCACCCTATAAGATAGTACCGGAGCCAAGTGCTGATAAAACTCTATCATAAAAGTATAGTACAGTATGGCAACAGAAACAACCAGCATTATTGCATTCCAGGGAGTATAATTCAAATAACGGGCTTTCTCAAAAGAATCGCGATAACGCCCTATCAAGAAAGCATATACCCCTACTGCCAATCCGGTAAACAGACTGGTAGCAAACATACTATTCATAAAAATGATACTTGTCACAAAGGAATGATCTGTAACCTGATGCTCAACATCCATCATATAAGAAATCAAAGTCAATCCGATCAACACCAGAGAAGCAGATTCGTATACCCGGATTCGGGATTTGATATAGAGCCATAATAAAAGAACCATTTCGGAAGCCCAAAACAAAGTTATATAATTTCCGTCCAACTGAACTGGAATTGTAATAGAAACAAAAGTCAATACCAATCCCAGCATTGTATAAATAAGAAGTTTATAATCCCGCTTACTTTTTCTTAACCAGATAACTAAAACCAAGTTTACGAAAGCAATAAATAAGGTGAAAAGCCCTGTAGCTTTAAAAGGCAGATTCATGGAATTCAGGAATAACACTCCAAAGAAAAGAAAAATAAAATTATTTGTTACAATAATTGGAAGTAAACATTTATTAGGTTTCTTTCCTTCAGCCTTAAGTATGGTCAACACCGGTAACAAAAAAATAAAATAAAACAAAGTGGCAAAAACAAACAGATGTTGTGCAATTACAACCGAATCAATCTTCGGTACGTTATAGAATACACAACTGTTTAGTACGTAAATCAGGAAAATAAGATAAGTAGCTACAAATGAAATAACAGGAAGCTCTGCCCACTTTTTATACAATGATAATCCGAACATTCCCAAATTGAGGACGGACAGATAAGTAAACAGAACAATATAACTTCCCTCTCCGCTACTCACCAGAAAAGGAGCAATAAAACCACCGACAAGCGAAATAACAGCCAATTCGCGACGATCATATAAAATGGCCAATATAGACATCATCAGTGTGACAAAAACAAGAATAATAAACGCTACCGTTTGTGAAAACAAATTATAGTAATGAAAGGCAATGGCAACCGTCAGATAGAACACAGCAAAAGCGCCACCCGCCAACAAAGAACTGAATGTACGATACTTTTCACACAAGCGTTCTGCAACAAACAACAAAACAGCACCGGCTACAAATCCCAGTATAGTACGCATCGTCTCATTTATCCAATCTTTATCAATAGCATATTTTACAAACAGACCAACCCCTACCACTAAAACAAGAATACCAATCTTTCCAAAAAGATTCTCGCCAATGAACTTTTCATAATTAATCTTCGCCTTCTCCCTTTTAATAAATACAGGAGCCGGTTTCTCTGTTTCTTTTTCCGGTTTCTCTGTTTCAGCAAACTGCACATCAACAACAGAAGCCTCTTCTGAAATCCAGGAAACAGGTTCAGGATTGTTTTCAGTTCCGTTTTCGGGTAAGTGCACTTCAGAAGCAGACTGTATTTTATCTTTTACCGGAGTTGATAATGATAATTCTTCCTCTGTATTTTCCATGAGCACAGGAGGAACTTTAGTTTCACTAACAGAAGAGGTCTCTTTTTTCTTCTCTAACAAAAGGTCCAACCTCCTTTTCACTGCATTAATCTCGGAGTTTAATTTTGCAAACCTATCGCTTTGCATGTACAATATCACAACGAGTAAAACAATTATAGCAAATAAACTCAATTCCATAATCGGTTTTATTTTGATTGACATCAGGTTATAGAAGCAAAGATAAAGATAAATATGAGAAAAACAACCATTTACGAATGAATAACGTTTACTAAAAGAAAAAGAGAAGATTTTTATCATTCATTACTTTTGTAACATCTTATAAACTTCCAATTCATTTCTCGTAGAGTCTTGAGTCGATTCTCGTAGAGAAATAAGGTATTCCTCGTATACTCTATTAAAACCAAATGTTTCCGCAGAATATTGCTTTAATAAATGTTAACTACGAAAGATATGTCCTTTCTTCACTATGTTTTCTT
>NZ_CATJGZ010000126.1:0-22911 GCF_949740115.1 Bacteroides sp. 41_26 | reverse complement strand
ATCAGGGAACTTCTAAATATGAAAAACGTGGTGTAGCTGCATTTGTACCGGAGTGGAACGCAGAAAACTGTATCCAGTGTAACAAGTGTGCTTACGTTTGTCCTCACGCTTCTATCCGTCCGTTCGTACTTGATGCTGAAGAACAGAAGGGTGCAAACTTCGAAATGCTGAAAACTGTAGGTAAAGCATTCGAAGGTACAACTTTCCGTATTCAGGTAGACGTTCTCGACTGTCTGGGTTGCGGTAACTGTGCTGACATCTGTCCGGGTAATCCGAAGAAGGGTGGCAAGGCATTGACCATGAAACACCTCGAAAGTCAATTGGCTCAGGCTGATAACTGGACTTACTGCATTGACAACGTGAAGAGCAAACAACACCTGGTTGACATCAAAGCTAACGTTAAGAACTCTCAGTTCGCAACTCCGTTGTTTGAGTTCTCCGGCGCTTGCTCAGGTTGTGGTGAAACTCCGTACGTAAAACTGATCACTCAGTTGTTCGGTGACCGCGAAATGGTTGCTAACGCTACCGGATGTTCTTCGATCTACTCAGGTTCAGTACCTTCAACTCCTTATACTACAAACGAAAAGGGTCACGGTCCGGCATGGGCTAACTCTCTGTTCGAGGACTTCTGTGAATTTGGTCTGGGTATGGAACTGGCTAACGAAAAGATGCGTGACCGTATCGTGAAACTATTCAACCAGATTCTTGCAGGTGAAAATGCTCCGGCTGAAGCAAAAGAAGTATTGAAAGCATGGATCGAAAACATGTACGATGCAGACAAGACTAAAGAACTTGCTCCACAAATCGAAGCAATCATCGAACAAGGTATTGCTGCAGGTTGCCCGATTTGCAAAGAACTGAAAGGTCTGACTCACTTCCTCGTTAAACGCAGCCAGTGGATCATCGGTGGTGACGGTGCTTCTTACGATATCGGCTACGGTGGTCTTGACCATGTTATCGCTTCCGGTAAGGACGTTAACATCTTGGTACTCGATACTGAAGTTTACTCAAATACAGGTGGTCAGTCTTCTAAGGCTACTCCGGTAGGTGCTATCGCTAAGTTTGCCGCTTCTGGTAAACGTGTTCGTAAAAAAGACCTTGGTCTGATGGCTACTACTTACGGTTATGTTTATGTTGCACAGATCGCTATGGGCGCTGACCAAGCTCAGACTCTGAAAGCTATCCGCGAAGCTGAAGCATATCCAGGTCCTTCACTCATTATCGCTTACGCTCCATGTATCAACCACGGTTTGAAAGCTGGTATGGGTAAGAGTCAGGAAGAAGAAGAAAAAGCTGTTAAATGCGGTTACTGGCACCTGTGGCGTTACAACCCAGCTTTGGAAGCTGAAGGTAAAAATCCGTTCTCACTGGACAGCAAAGAACCGAACTGGGATGAGTTCAAGGGCTTCTTGAAAGGTGAAGTTCGTTATGCATCTGTTATGAAGCAATATCCTGCAGAAGCAGAAGAACTGTTCCAAGCAGCTGAGGACAATGCTAAATGGCGTTACAACAACTACAAGCGTTTGGCTAACCAAGCTTGGGGTGTTGCCGAATAAGTAATTCAACTTATCAGATAAAAGAAAGGCGGGAATCCGAAAGGATTTCCGCCTTTTTGTCTGTTTACTGTTCTTTTGGAATCCAGCTATCCACCAATTCCCGGTGTTCATCTATCCATTTACGGGCAGCCTCCTTTTCTGTTTTCTCCGTATCTTCCATAGCCATCATCAAAGAATTGATCTGTTCATCTGTCAGACGAATATTCTTGAAAAACTGAGTAGCAAACGGATCTTTCTCCGGAAAACCTTTCCAGGTAATGATATGAATATTCTCTGCACTACCATAAATATTCTCGGGATCTTGCAATATCTTCAGTTTGAAACGATCGAACATCCAATGCGGTGTCCAGCCAGTGACAACTATCCATTCATTTCTGTCAATTGCTTTCTTCAATGAAGCAGTCATGGCAGGGCCACTTGAAGTCATCAGCTTATAATCCAGATTATAATCTTCAATAACATCTTCTGTAGCCTGCATAATACCTGCCCCTGCGTCGATACCAATAATCTTCGAACCAAAACGCAGCTTTTGAGAATTCAATTCATCAATTGAATTGATAGTTACATACTCCGGTACAACCAGTCCGATACGGGCTTCATCATATATATTACCTATTATTTCCAGTTTATCACCATATTGCTCTATGTAATCACTCATTGTTACCGGTAACCAAACATCCATAAAAACATCCGCTTTCTTTCTGGAAAGTGAAGTAAATATAGGAGCAAGATCGGCATTTAGTAATTTCACATCATATCCCTGCTCCTGAAGAATGGCTTTTGCCAGATGCGTCATTGCAATACCTTCCGCCCAATTGGCGTAGGCTATACTTATCTTTTTATCAGAACCTCCTCCTGTGCACGAGCTGAAAAGGAATACAGCAAGTAAGGTTGCTGCAATAATTTTTATCTTAGTATTCATATCCTCTATTATTTCTTTTTGTTTTGTGCCATCCCCTGCGTGATACGGTCCAGAACGATAGCAAGTATAACCACAGCTATACCTCCTTCAAATCCCAGGCCTATTTTCATTTGAGTAATCCCTTTCAAGACAATCTCTCCTAGTCCACCGGCAGAGATCATCGCAGCAATAACAACCATTGAAAGAGACATCATAATAGTCTGGTTTACACCGGTCAATATGGTAGGTAGCGCTAATGGTAATTGCACTTTATAAAGTAATTGCCAGGGAGTAGCCCCAAACGAGCGTGTAGCTTCCACTACATTTTTAGGAACCTGACGTATCCCCAATCCTGTAAGACGAACCACCGGAGGCATCGCAAAAATGATAGTTGCAAAGGCGCCCGGCACTGTCCCCAACCCGAAGAACAATACTGCCGGAATCAGATAAACAAAAGCCGGCATCGTCTGCATAAAATCGAGGATAGGCCGCATTATCCTATTACATCGATCACTGTTGGCGGTCCAAATACCCAACGGTACCCCCAATAACAGAGCAAGACAGGTGGAAGAAAGTACCAGTGCAAGTGTCTGCATCGTCTCTTCCCAGAATCCCATACCGTAAATCAACAATAATCCCAACAATGTAAATACAGCCACTCCTTTACCAGCCTTAAACCAGGCAAGCACGGCAAGCGCCACAATAGTAATATAAAACGGTATCCCGAATAATACATGCTGAAAACTGTCAATGAATCCTCCAATGCCCATGCTTAGTGCATCAAAGAAAGAAGCAAAATGTTCTGTAAGCCAGTTTATGGCCATCTCTATATATTTTCCGATATTTATCATAAGTCTATTGCATTTTGAATAATTTCATTAATTTCTTTTTTATCCTTTCCAGTCACCTCAATGATAAGAGACGACAGTGGAACCACTCCCTCGAACTCCCTGTCCTCATTTACCACCCAAATAGGTGAATTAGTTTTCGTCATTAACGGCAGAATATCTTCAAGAACCGTATCCCCCAATACAGAATGCACTTCATGGCGTACCACAGAATCAATCGACTTCACTTGTTCCTTTCTCAGCCTTAACAAGTCGTTCAATCGAACCTCTCCTACCAATACGTTACCAGTATCCACTACCGGAAGCACCGTCAGGTTACGTTCACGCATCTTACGAATCAATACCTCCGGACCTTCTTTTTTCAAACGCGCTACCAGCGGTTTATCAATCATCACCGAAGCTGCTGTAATAATCTTACTACGGTCCACGTTTTCTACAAAACGTTCTACATAAGCATTGGCAGGCTCTGTCAGTATCTCTTCCGAAGTACCGATCTGTACTATTTCTCCATCTTTCATAATAGCAATACGGTCTCCCAGCTTAATAGCTTCACTCAAGTCGTGAGTAATAAATACAATTGTCTTTTTCATTTTAGCCTGTAAAGCCAATAGTTCATCCTGCATCTGTACGCGAATCAAAGGATCAAGAGCAGAGAAAGCTTCATCCATCAGTAGTACTTCCGGGTTATTAGCCAATGCACGTGCCAGTCCTACACGTTGCTGCATACCACCGGATAATTCACCAACCATTTGATTTTCATACCCTTTTAGCCCTACCAGTTGCATACTCTCCATCGCTTTTCGCTCTCTTTCTTCCTTTTTTACGCCCTGTAGTTCCAGTCCGAAAGCAATATTATGCAGTACTGTACGATGGGGCAACAAACCAAAATTCTGGAAAACCATAGCCAGTTCCTTTCGCCGTATCTGCAACAATTCCTTGTCGGATACCTTAGCGATATCGGTTCCATTGATTACCACTTCGCCCGAAGTTGGTTTTATCAACCGGTTGATACAACGCAACAGAGTAGATTTACCACTCCCTGACAATCCCATAATAACAAATATTTCTCCTTCGTCAATCGAGAGGTTTGCCTCTTTCACAGCCACCGTACATCCGGTTGCTTTTAGTATCTCGCTTTTGCTTCTCCCCTCTTTCAATAATCGAAGTGCCTTCTGCTTCTCATTTCCAAAAATAAGGTACAAATCTTTGATGTTTATTTTGTTCATATACAATAATATTAAGATAATTAATAATAGCCATAGAAATCCTTCTTTATGTCTCATAAAGTTCCGATTAAACAACAGGCTTTCGCCTCCCGATATAGAGGTTAATAAATACACATTTTGAGCAGTAAAATATACTGGTGAGAGTTCTGTATGAATGATAGTTTAAACGAAATATCACGTAGTGTGTATTGAACTCACGGTACAAATAGAACAATGCCTCTTTAGCTTTTGTTCAGACACTCTTACTTCATCAGAAAAGAAAAGTTACACAAACGAGCAATCTTTTTTTGCAACATAACCATCAAATAAGCACCAATAGCCCCTGAATATATCCAAACAGGCATCATTCTCCCAAATAGGGTTTTATACTTTACATATAAATGCCTAACTTCGTGTCACATTTTAATTATAAAAACAAACATTATTATGAAAAAACTATTACTTGGGATGTTTACTGTACTTGCCTTGAATGTGCAAGGACAGAGTTTAACCGATACACCGGTAGTGATGAAAGAAAGAAGTGAAATCGCACATTTTTTTGTCGACAAACCATTTCTGTATACCATCACAGAAAGTAACAAAGATTACATTGTTGACATCTATAATGATGAATTACAGAAATCCAGAAATTTCACTGTAAAGAATGCCGTTTTTAATCGTGAAGATAACATGGCTTATGGCATTGTCAATTTAGACATGGATAATTTAACCGGATATGATGCCTATAGTGGTTCTTTATTGAGCCAGTATCTATTCAATGACGATGACAAAATAGAATATGTATTTTGTACTTTCGAAAAGCAGACGACAGGTGAGCGATATGAATATATACTTCAAAAAGCAGAAGTTATCAATGAAGACGGAGAAATATTAGGCACTCTCCCTGTAGAAGCTGTCGAGTTCTATGCAGGATATGATATGTTAGAGATATCGGTTGAATTAACCCAAATTGGCGACAACTATTACATAGTGAATGACGAAGAACTCAATGGGCCTGTTGATCCCGGAGAACCAGCTTACAACACCTCCTATTGGAAACTCAATAAAAGCAAAGGAGGATCGGGTGTAAGCTTCACCAAAACCGCCAGCTTTAAAAGTTATCCTAATCCGGTACGCCAAAACGAAACTTTTACTATCGAAGTAGGAGAAGAAAATGTAGTTTCCGGCAATTTTATTGAATTATGTGATCAGAGCGGTCGCATGTTTTATCGCCAGGCTATCACAAACAGTGAAGTTAAAGTACCAACACGCCGTATGAAAGGGATGTATATCTATAATATAGTATCTGAAGGTAAGGCTATCAGTACAGGCAAAGTGATAGTACAATAAGTTCTATCAATCTCATTTACACATCAATTTTCTACAACAATTATTTAAACAAACAGAACAAATGAAGAAACTATTATTTGGCATATTTACTGCAATAGCTTTAAATGTGCAAGGGCAAAGTTTTGGAGAACCCCAAGTATTCGAAAAGGCCTGTTACTTTATTCACAATTTCGTAAATGAAGATTACTTCTTTTCCATATTAGATAATGAAAACAAAACAGACCGCACAATCAGTATTTACAATGACGAAATACACAATGTGAAAAATATCATAGTAAAAGATGTAGAACATGATTACAATCAGTCTTTTGATATTGGAGCAACCGTATATTCACTAATTGAATACCAAATGGTAAATGCAGAACATGATGGTGGAGAAGGGAGCCCTGCCACTCAAACACTTTTCAATAATGATGAAAAATGGGAATATATTCGGGGTACCTATGTCTATACAGTTGAAAATAGTGAGTCTTACGAACGAAAAGAATGGAAACTGACCAAAGCTGAGATCCTCGATGAAAATGGAAAGGTCTTAACAGAAATTCCAACAGATGCAATTACTGATTATCCCGGTTCCGGCCAACCTTACTCATACTTAAATGTTGTAAAAATGGGAGATAACCATTATATACTCAGCGAGAAACGTGCCCACAATAGCAGTGACCTAACACTTACTACTTTCTATAAAATAATAAAAGGCAATAGCTCAGGCATTAAATTCACCAAAATGGCTGAATTTAAAGGATATCCTAATCCGGTACGCCAGAACGAAACATTTACTATCGAAGTGGGAGAAGAGAATGTAGCTTCCGGTAATTTCATTGAATTATGTGATCAGAGCGGTCACATGGTTTATCGCCAGGCTATCATAAGCAGTGAAGTAAAAGTACCGACACACCGTCTGAAAGGGATGTATATCTATAATGTAGTATCCGGGGGGAAGGCTATCAGTACAGGCAAAGTGATTGTACAATAAATATAAATCCACTCTCCTACTTTGAGAAGAAGAGATACCAAAGAGGGGAGAAGTAGTAGATAAAAGAGGAGATTACCTATTTAAATAATAGAAATTCTTTTAACTATAACTTCCTCCCCTTCTCTATTATTTTAGTTCTGAATATTAAGGTTTATGAAGACATAAAGAGCGTTTTAATGCCCTATTCATCGTAGAAAATCATCTTTTTATACTATAGAATATGACATTAATCATTCCCCACGCCCCTTTATAATAAAAAAAATAAGACGCTGAATAGAGGAAACAGCAAAACAACAAACAATTTATATTATGAAAAAAAGCCTACTACTATTGTGCTATTTACTATTGACAGTCAAAGGATGGACGTATGATTTTGAAAAAGATGGAATCTATTATAATTTACTCTCACCCGGTGTAGAAGTAACTTATGGAAGCCCCAATTTTAATTCATATTCGGGTGAAGTCACAATCCCACAAACAGTAGTACGTGGCGATATATACTACTCTGTTAACTCTATTAGTGATAACGCTTTCAGAGATTGTACCCAATTAATTTCTATTTCTATTGGGTCGAATGTATCATCTATAGGAAATCATGCCTTTTCCGGTTGCAAAGCTTTAAAGTATTTCAGTGTATCTTCTGGTAACAGCCAGTATTCCTCAAAGGAGGGTGTTCTGTTTGCATTTAACGAAACATGGCTATACGCCTATCCTCCCAACGCAAAATCGACTTCATATGTTATTCCTGATGGAGTGGAGACTATTAGTAGTTATGCCTTTGAAGGATGCACCTACTTAACTTCCATTACAACCCCTAATAGTTTAGAAAGAATAGATCAAATATATTTCGCAGGCTGTTTAGGGTTAAAAGAATTTATAATCTCAGATGATAATCCTTTATTCTCTACTATGGATGGCGTCTTGTTCAATAAAGATAAAACAGAGTTAGTGGCTTATCCCAATGCAAAATCAAAGACTTATTCTATCCCAAATAGCGTGACAAATATCAAATATAATACTTTTTATGGCTGTGATAACCTAACTTCGGTGACAATTCCTAATAGTGTGGTTAGTATAGGCAAATATGCATTTTATGGTTGCAACGGTTTACTCTCTATTGAAATACCAAGTAGTGTAACTACTATCGATCCTCAATCTTTTAAATATTGCACTCATTTGAAAGAATTCATTGTTTCAGATAATAATAAATCATTTTCTACCCTCGATGGTCTCTTATGTAATAAAGAGAAAACAAAACTATTGGCTTATCTCAATGCTAAATCATCAGTTTATACTGTTCCTGATCAGATCATCAGCATAGGGAATTATGCCTTCTCCGACTGTACCGAGTTAACATCTATCACTATCCCCAATAACGTTATTGAAATAGGAAATTCTATTTTTTCAGGTTGTCGCAATTTGCAGAAACTCTCTTTACCATTTATTGGTTCTTCTCCTAATCTACGGCATCATCTCGGCTCTCTGTTTGAATCAAAAAATAGCTACAAAACAATAAACCCTGAACAAGGTTATATCATTGTCACATACGGGCGTGATGGATCTTGGATTTACAGTTATTATATTCCGTCGTCGCTAACGGAAATAAATGTGACGAAACAATCGGATTTTTCTTGTCGTTATGGTGGATATAATTATTGGTATTATGGCGTTTTTAATGGTTGTTCAAATCTAAAAGTTGCAAATCTTCCTATGGCCACCTCTATTGGAGATAATACATTTTTTGGTTGTACAAACCTTAAAAATATAAGTTTACCCATAGCTACATCAATTGATAAGAATGCGTTTTCCAATTGTACTAATCTTAAAAGTGTAGATTTGCCTGTAGCTACTTCCATTGGTGAAGAATCTTTCTATGGCTGTACTAATCTCAAAAATGTCAATCTTTCGCTGGTCGATTTTATAGGAAAGTATGCTTTTCAAAATTGCTCTAACCTTGAAGTTCTAAGCCTTCCCGTAGCTACTTCTACAGAGTCAGGTTTTTTAAATAACTGTGATAAATTACAAATACTACTTTTGCCGAAAGTAAAAAGTATGGAAACCTGGAGCTTTCCAAAATCTCTTATTTCTTTAAATATAGGTAGTCTTGAAGGCTTAAGTAGCGAGATGCTTTCTAATTTAAGTAAACTGGAAGAACTCACTATCCCTTTTGTTGGTACAGGAGTAAAAGAAACCGCTACAGGGGTACAAGGATTATTTGGCGATCTTTTTAGTGCCGACTCTAATTCCGGAATGAAAGCTGTTACTCAATATTATCAGGATAGCAAATCTAAAACGTATTATTTACCTGTCAATTTAAAGAAAGTAACAGTTACAGAAGAATGTGAAGAGCTTCAATATGGTGCTTTCTATGGTTGCTCTACCATTAAAGAAATCACACTTCCTTATACCTTATACATGGTTGGTGAAAAAGCACTTTACGGTTGTGCTGGTTTAACTGATATCTATTGCAAGGGAGCTGCTCCCGCTGCTGCCTACGACAATAGTTTTACCGGAATCAGAGTCACCACTTGTAAACTCCACATCCCCTATAACACTACAGACCTCTATAAGGCAAGTGATGGCTGGAAGAAATTTTTCTATATGCAGGAAGAAGCACCCCTGACTGTTAATGTGACTAAAAATATATTGAATGCAGGTATTATTTTAGGAATCACTGAATACCAGCAAGGAGCCATGGTAAACTTGTCAGCACGAGCAAACTCCGGCTATCGTTTCAAATGTTGGATGGATAACGGAGAAATAGTTAGCGAAGAAGATAATTACTCCTTTACTATCAATGAAAACAAAAATTTATTAGCCGTATTTATACCTGTACAAAATGAAAATTCACTGATCATCAACACAGAAAGTAATGCAGTTAATTTTACATGGGAAACAATAGATGATACGAATGAATACATATTAAAAATATATTCGGACATAGATATGAAGAAAGAGATCGCTTCTTATCAATTTGATGCAGAAGGCGAATTAGTCACTCGTACAGCCTCCGAACTTTCTTTCCGTGTGACGGATTTAAAACCGGAAGTTACCTATTATTATAGCTTAATTGCAAATGATAAATCTAATAAAACCCTATCCGAACAAATAGGGACATTTTCTACAACGCCTACAGGTATTGAAGACATATCAACTTCCAGCAATATTTGCATAAGAGTAGAAGGCTCTTCTCTTTGGATAGAAAATGCACAAGAAAAAATGATCTCCATATATAACTTACAGGGCGTATGCCAAACAGTTATTCATAAAGCAAAAGATATGGAAATGATACAGATAGATCATTCGGGTATTTATTTGATAAAAGTGGATAAGCTTTTGCAGAAAGTCATTATTAAATAATCTATTTAAGAAGGGAGAGACATTTTAAAAGGGTTTCTCCCTTTTCTTTTTTAAATCATAGAACTATCTTTGCTGAGTAAAATAAAAAAAGGAGAATAAGCAATATGTACGAATGGGCTAAAGAAATGAATTGTGCTGTCACAGTATGTGACACCAAAGGAGTTATCCTTTTTATGAATGATAAAGCATGTAAAACATTTGCCAAACACGGTGATCTGATTGGCAAGAATCTTTTCGATTGCCACAATCTACAATCACAGGAGAAGATACGTGAGATGCTGGCAACAGGTGGCAGTAATGCCTACACGATAGAGAAAAATGGCATCAAGAAAATGATCTATCAAACACCCTGGTTTAACGAAGGGCTAGTAGGTGGTCTGGTAGAAATATCAATGGAACTTCCGGAAGAGATGCCGCATCACATACGAAAATAAAATCATCACGAAAAGATTACTTTCACTTACATAACCATACAGGAATAAATAAATTTACGATTAGACGATTGACGATGTACGATTGGGATTACTCTATCTCTAATAGCGCTGAAACAGGCTTTTAAAAGAGCAACTTCAATCGTACATCGTCAATCGTCTAATCGTAAATTTATTCATATTCGTACAATCATGAACTAACTTCTTGATACCTGTAACCCTTTGTCAGACAAAGTCATTTCTACAAATCGTGCACAAGGGTTAGGCGCATATTCTGTGAGTATCCGACGAATCTGAACGGCCGCCTGCGAATCTTTGGCAACCATATACAGATATCCGCCACCACCGGCTCCCGGCAACTTATGCCCTAAAGTATAATCTTCAATCAAACGGATAATCTTCTCCACTTCCGGTGGATTTGTACCGGCATCAAGTGCTTTATTCTGTATCCAGCTCTTTCCTACCAATCGACCGTAATTTGCGAAGTTACCACGTAAAATAGCCTCATTCATATCCAAAGCATGTATTTTCATCTCTGACAACAAAGCAAGATGATTCCCGGAATTAAGGAACATAGAACGAACAATCTCTCCTAAAATTCCTTTTGCCGTACGGGTTATACCAGTATAATAAAGCAAATGACAATCCCGATATTCAGGATTCGTAAATAACTGATCGGGTAACCAACGTACTAACGGAGTCTGATCAAATCCGGATTCCGTTTGCAACAACTTAACTCCGGAGAAAACGCCACCATATTGATCCTGCCAGCCTCCTCCCGTGGTAAGCAACTGCTCCAATACCAATGTACAACGACAAATCTCATTCTTATCCCATGCCAAACCACAGAAATCATTGATTGCTCCCAACACAGTAGAAGCAAGAATAGAACTTGTTCCCAGTCCGGAACCTGCCGGTATAGCTGCAAGCAATGTAACTTCAATACCGGCACCAAAAGCTTCTAACTGTTCCCTCAAAGAATCATATTGCACCTCCGAGAACTGAGGAACAAAGCCAGCTAGCGCCAATGCAGCTTTAGGTATAGAGAAAGGAGAACCTATTTTTCGGTAATCCTGCAACTCTTCGTACGTATTCACCACTTCCATCGCTCCCATATCTATGGAACGAAGTACAACATGAGGTTCTTTACAAGTTTTGACGTATACCTGCAAAGGAGGTTGCCCGTTCAGTTCAATAGCCAGATTCACCACATTTCCCCCCGAATAAAGCGAATAAGGAGGAGTATCTGTCCAGCCACCGGCCACGTCGATACGTACAGGACTACGTCCCCATACAATCTGATCGGAATAAACATTCAGCTTCGGATTACATTTCTGCTTGCAAACCTGCCCTAGTAAGCCATTTCGCAAAAGATTGAATGCCTCTTTCTCTTCTTCCTTGCTGCCCGGATCATTTTTCAACTCCATCACGCGCGCCCTCAACATCCGGTTATGCATTTGCAATAACTGTGCAGTATCATCCGGCAGTGCCTGGGGCACTTCAAGTCCGAGATTTACAAATTCATGGGCAGCATCTTCCAAATCGAGCTGATAGAATACACTCTTCTCATAATTGTCTGACAAACCCTTCCAGTTTTCTCGACGAAAAGCAGTACGTTGAGCATACAACCGTTGCAGATTGGCACGGGCAGAAATTTCATCAGCAGAGAACTTCATACAGTTCAGCCACAACACACGTCCTTCTGCCAGATTAGGTTCCGTTGTCATCCAACGCAACAATAAGCCAAGTTCATCAACCGACTCCGTCATTGGAAAGATGGAAGCTGCTTGTAAATCATCCGTACACCCCTGAATGTCATTCCAAGTAATGCCACGCTGTTCCATCCATTCAACAAAAGGAATACCAGTAAACAGAGTACCGGGTGAATCCAATGCGCCCTTAAACACGTCATCCAGTCCATATGGGCGTGCCACGAATCCGGCTTCTCCCATAGGAACTACATCCAAACAAATACCATCGGGCACCGTTATCTCCCAATCATTCTCCGGTACTCCGGTAATAATCTGACGAGATCCCAGTTTCCAGCCTTTCCCCACATAACTATTCTCAATCCATAAGTTGGCATTTTGAGAAGAGAAAGAGACACTGGTAGAAGCGTTTTGTACAAAGATGGCGGGATTGGGTTTTACCTTACGATGCATGATTAATCGCTGATCACGCACTTTATCCTGTACAGCCAATGTAGAAGAGATTAACTCACGGCTCGTGCCATAGTGGTAAAACTCTCCCCCGGGTAAAGGCAGTATAGCGACAGAAAGACTATTCAGTTCGGCATCTTCTATTTTGGGATGACTACCTAATGCAAGTCCATAATCTGAATAAAGATCATAATAGGTAATCTCTCCCGAATTAGTATCAAGAGAACGCTTCATCAGCAATTCCACAGCACGGTCGCTAAGCAACCATATCCCAATATCCATCAAAAACAGATGTGTTTTTGCCAGTCCTTCCAGTTCTGCAAGAGAGGGCTTTTGCAGCATAAAGTCGAGAATATCCGGTGTCTTACGATCAGAGACAAACACTCCGTGATGCGTAGCTAATGAGGGATTGACCCAAAGCCCATAACATACCACATCAGCCTGAGGAATCTCCTGTAACGGTTTCTCCGAACGGATATAAACATCTCCACTGGCTATCAGTGTATGTATATTTTCCGGAGCCATACTCATAATTCTCTCATAAAGCGGCAATTGCAAAGAGAGTAGATGCTGCCCTAACTTCTGTCCACGCTCCCAACTGAAAACAGGGATCGGCGTAAGAATTTTCCCGGAAGGGGCATATCCCGGAAGTCTCCGGCTCTGCCCTCCGGCGTGTAGTAAAATTCGTTTCTCAGTTCCCAACCAGTTTGAAAAAGACTCTTTAGAAGCATAATTCTCATGACATGCCTGCAACAACCAAGTTGTTCCACCACCCGAACCTAACTTTGCTCCAACAGGATCGGAAGTACAAAACCATTCTGAGGCATCTACTTCTTCCAGTTCATGAAAGCAGTGCACCAGATTCGGAGGAAGAGATAATAATTTCTTCATGATATATCTGATATTTTATTTGTATGTATTAACGTATTTCATCGTATTTCCATAGGCACCGGGCCATATCTACATTGCCACTCTTTTTGAAGCAGACACCTTCGAGTTGCAACAAGGTCCGTTGCTCTTCCCACCCGGGAACAAGCCTACCCTGCGCATTGACTACCCGGTGACAAGGAAGATTCAAGTCAGACGGTACCTGCTTCAAACTACGTCCCACCATGCGTGAACATTGTGGTTTTCCCAGCAAAGCGGCTATCTCTCCATAAGAGATTACTTTCCCGGCAGGAATATCCTGTACCACTGCATACACCTCCCGGCAGAAGGTATCGGACATGGTTTCTTTACCAACCTTATAATCTTTCATTCCGTTTCTTTATCTTTTACGTTTCAAAAACTCCGTCGGACTCTCCCCAAACTGTTCCTTATAACACTTTGTAAAATAAGAAGGAGAAGTAAATCCCACTTCATAAGCAATCTCCGCCACCGTCAGTTCTGAAGAAGCCAACAAGGAAGCCGCCCGCTTCAGACGTGCCATACGCAGCAATTCATTAGGAGCATAATTGGTCAACGATTTTATTTTACGATAGAGCTGTACACGGCTTAGTCCCATATCTTTTCCTAAGTCTTCTACATTCAACGCGGAATCACTCATCTTCTCTTCAATAATCGTCTTGAACTTTTCAACAAAGTCTTTATCCATATCACAGATATCCTCCTTTGCCAATGTCTGCCGATCACCAAAAAATTGCTTCAACCGTTGGTGCGAATCTATCAGATTACGGATACGTGCCAGCAGCAACTGTGAACTAAAAGGTTTGGAAATGTATGAATCTGCCCCACCGTCATAGCCCTGTATACGCTGTTCGTCCAGCGAACAGGCAGTCAGTAATATCACAGGAATGTGACACGTCTGCAGCTCGCTCTTCAACCGGCGGCAGCACTCGATACCATCCATACCCGGCATCATAACATCCGAGATAATCAAGTCAGGTACATACTTCATTGCCTTCCGGATACCTTCGGAACCATTGGCAGCCTCAATCACAGAATATTCTGCCTTAAGCAGTCCATGGACGTACGAACGTATATCCGCATTATCATCAATAATCAGCACAGACATCCGCGATGAATCATAGCCCGACTCCTGTTCCTCTTCATCTTCTGAAAACTCAACAGGCAATTCCTGGCCGGACACTTCCAAAGACAATGTATCGGCAACTGGCGTACAACTACATACCGGTAGTTCTACCGTAAAGATCGTCCCCTGACGTTCGTCACTTTCTACCTGTATCGTACCACCATGCATCTCTACAAAAGCTTTGACCAATGCAAGCCCGATACCCGACCCTGCATGATGCATATCTATCTTATAGAAACGGTCGAAAATGCTACAGATATGTTCTGCCGAGATAAGGCTGCCGGTATTGGCTACTGTAAAACGAAAGAAGTTCTGCCCTTCTTTTTCCTGTGCGGAAAGACGAACCGTAACCTTTCCATTTTCCGGCGTAAACTTAAACGCATTGGAAAGAAGATTAAAGTAAATCCGCTCTAATTTCTCTACATCGGCAAGTGTATGATAATCTGTATCAGGCATACTATCAAAAGAGAAGCGAATGTGCTTCTTACGTGCCGCTGCAAGGAAAGATTCGTTCCAGTTTTCAAAACACTGCAACATATCTATCGCGACAGGAGTATACTCCATTTTGCCATTCTCGTACTTACGGAAGTCCAGAATCTGATTGACCAGACGCAACAAAATATTCACATTGCGCTGAACAAGCAACAACAACCGATGCTGATCACCGGAAAGGTCTTTGTCTGCAAGTAATTGCTCTACCGGGTCGGCAACCAATGTCAACGGAGTACGGAAATCGTGAGAGATATTTGTGAAAAACACCAGTTTGGCATGAGTAGCTTCTTCCAGCTGATGCGAAAGCTGTATCAACTGATCACGTTGTTCGGAGAGAGTATCCCGCTGCTCTTCAAGCTGCTTCTTTTGTTTGGACAGTTCAATATTCAACCTGTTTTTGACACGAAGCGCTTTATAAGCCACCAGCAACAATCCGGCTACTAGCAGTAATACAAGCAAACTACCATAAAGCACCACTTGCTGATTGGCATAGCGGGAGAGATAACCACTGATACGTCCGTTCAGCGTTTCAATCTTTTTATCCAACTCAGCGATATGAGCAGTCTGGAGCTTCATTACCGGAGCGTTAACCGGATCTACAATGGCAGTCTCCATCGTGGTTTCACGTGCAAAAGGCTTCTTTTCGAGAATGTTCATTGCCATTTCCAGTACCTTATCTCCATTGGTAGGATAAATAAAGGTTGCATCCAACACACTGTCCAACACCAACTCTACTCCATTCCCTTTGCCCGGCAAGGCATCAATACCCACAAAAACAATATCTTTAGCCCGCCCCAGCTTTTCAGCCGCTTCAAAAGCTCCCGGTGCGATGCGGTCATTATGGGAGTATACGGCATCTATCTTCGGATAAATCCGCAATAAAGAATCCATAATGATCCGTCCCGGTTCACGTTCCCATGCAGCATCAGCCCTGGCCAGCAGATGGATATCCGGATAACGACTAATGGCACTCATAAATCCCTGGTGCCTCTCCATAGCCGGAGTTGAACCGCTCAGGCCGGTAAGCTCTACTATGTTTCCTTTACCACCCAGTTTGGCAGCAAGGTATTTTCCTACTTCGCGCCCTATCTCATAATTATCTGCTCCCATAAAAGCAGTATATTTGTCAGAAAGAATCTTTCTGTCCACCACAATCACGGGAATACCTTTATCAAAAGCCTCTTCCACTATTGGTGTAATCGGTGCTGCCTCATTGGGCGTAACAATCAGCAGATCCACCTTCTTATCAATAAAATACTGAATATCTTCCTGTTGCCTCCGGTTATCGTCATGTGCCGAACGTATCTCTACAGACACCCCTTCATAAAACATAGCTTCGCGCAATATTTCATCATTCATCTTATGCCGCCAGCTGTCATCACTACACTGAGACATACCGATTACATAGCGCGGAGTATCCCTCTTGCAGGAGGTCAAGACAAGTATAAAAAGTACGACTGAAACAATATATCTCATAATTTATTCTGTTCTTCTTTCTGTGACTTGTATATTACGTATCTCATTATTTGCATTCACTACCGGAAAATACATCAACTCCACTTTCGCCGGATTAAGTGAATAGGTCCCTGTATAACGCGGGAGCAACGAAATGCGGAAAAGATGTTTTCCTACTGGTAACTTCTCACAAAAGATAACGGTTTTTTCTTTAAAATATTCGCGATGTACCTCCGAAATATTACTATTTATTTTAGAATTATAGCTACAGGATGCAGGAATCGGTACTTCCAGCATCACATATTCTGCTCCAGCTTGCTTTACATTGAGAGTAACCACCAGTGTAGCAGGTTCTCCTGCTTTCAACCGGTCACCACCCTCAAAAACAGACTGTACTTCAAATGCATCACTGCCATTAGCTTCCGTCACCCGCTTTACGATAGATGAACTAAGTATTAGAGGTATCCCCTCTTTACGGGTCAGCACCAGAGACTCGCCGGCAGCTAAACGGATGGTATAAGGAAACTCTGTTATTTGCCGATTTTCCTTTCCTGTGAGTTCTACAATTGCCGGAACACCTTGTTGAGATTGCCCATCCAGCAAATCATCCAACACAGTTGCCACTGCCAAAGAAGCCTGGTAAGTATTCCAACCCGTATTTCGCGTACGAAGAATATGCCATTGCATTGCTTCTTTTAAGTGACTCAAAGAAGGTTCACTCTTGATTATCCGATAAGCGATCAGCGTATTTTCCAATCCGGTGTAATCACAGTAGGATAATCTTCGGTCGTCCGTACAATATACTCCACCCAGCGCATCTTCTTTCAGGTACCTGCGAATACTGTCGGCCACACTAACCTGCGATTGTAACATCTCCCAAAGCAACAGTTTTTCTTTGAGACAGGATTGAGGTAAATACGATTTATCAGCTTCTTTTAAGGTATTTTCTTTTGCCTCACATTGCTCTACCAATGGATTCAGCAAGCGGAATATTGCCGCATAATCCTGTTCCGCCCCCCAATACCACAAAGCATGCAACAGGTATACATCCTCTAATCGTTTCCCTCTGAAAGGCTGTGCCAATTCATAACGTACTCTCAATTTATCTAAGTTAATCCGAACCTCATAACCATCTTCCATAGCCATCTTCAAGGCTTTCAGAATATGTCCCGACATCCATAAAGAAGATTCTGTCGTACGTCCCCACCATCCCCAAAGCTGTTCGTCATTCTGATTATTGACCAGACGGCGAATAATCTTTATTATCTCCTTCTCACCCGTAAACTTTTCAGCTTTATAATAAGCTATCTTTTTTTGTCCCAACAGCCCTATCAGTTTAGAAGCCAATTGTTCATTACACCAATAACGATATCTCCCTAAATAATTAACAGCATCCTGATAACTATCTAACTGGCTTCCGCTAAGTTCCACCCTGACTTCCTCCCCCGGCCCGGCTTTCACCTTCACCGTTTCATCCTTTTGCAAAACACAAAGAGATCCTTTTGACAACTCAGTCCCCTGTGCAACTACAGGAATCATATGCTCTTCTCCATCTCTGTAACCATCGTCACGAGTAAAAATATAACCGACCTTCATACTATCCGACGTGGTAACCTGCACAGGCAATCCTATGCTATAAGTTCCTTTTAATCTTACCTCCTGTCTCATCAACGTGTCGGCCTCAACACAAAAAACGGTACTCCCTTTTACCTCTTCCTCTTTCGTATAATTACGTATTGTCCCAGTAAAATTAGTTGTATCGCCCACAGTCAGGAAACGCGGTGTTTTCAATTCCGCCATCAGCGGTTTGTAGGATTGTATCGACTGACGGTAAGTACCGGAATTCAGTTTACGATTCATAGCATAAACCACTGCATCCCATTTTGTTATATTATCAGGAAAAGTCACATTAAACTGCGCTTTGCCTTCTTTATCCGTATACAACTTCGGTTCCCAAAAACCTACATCAGAGAAATTACGACGAAGCCCGTTCAGTTGCATCAATTCATCATACAGCTTATGTTCAGCCTCTTCAGAAGTTTTCGCCTCTTCATCCGGAAGTTCTTCTTCGGGAGGGATAGCATCAGCACCACTTCTCGTAGTTGTAGTTAAAAGACCACTCACAGAACCAGCGAGAGCAGACCGGACTCTGGTTCCATACCCCGTTACTACTACTTCATCAAGCGCCAAATTATCCTCCTTCATCATAACAATCAACTCCGTATTAGGCCTTACTTCCACTTCCTTTGTTTGCATTCCGATAAAACTGAATTCCAGCGTACTATTACCTCCACGTTCGCACATCAACTCAAAATATCCGTCAATATCTGTAACAGCACCATTTCTGGTTCCCTTCTCTACGACCGAAACGCCAGTCAACGGTTCGTCATCTCCTTCAATATATACATAACCAGACACTTTATCTCTGCCTGCCCAACGCGTTTTCGTCAGCCTTAATTCACGATAAGCCGGTTTCAAAGAGAACGTACCAAGGTGTCTTTGCAATGCCAACCACTGTGAAGAGAGAGAATCCCGCTCGTGCCATACCGACATTTCCATATTGATATCCACATGATGACAAGGACGCAATTCAATACTATCCCGTTTCAGATATTTCCCGTTATTATAAAGAACAATAATATTATATACACCTGTAGGGATCTCAAGATTCCTGTTCCCATTTTTAACAATCATATCCGGATAAGAAACTTTCCGGGTAATCCGATCTTCAAATAATAAACCTGCCACTCCGGTAGAGTCTTTTTCTACGGGTAACCGAAGATTTAGCGCTTTATCCGATTGGGCAATGCAGATGTTTTGCGGATGCCAGGCATTTCTCTGCCTGCATTTCTCTACAAACTGCCGAAATACTTCCGGTGTGAAATAAAAATCATTCAGGTTGGTTATTACATCAGTAGATGAAAAACTAAGATATTCAGGACAAAGCTCTTCTGAATATTTATAAACCACATTGCCTTCAAATTCATAAGCAAAACCACCCTCGTGCCGATACTCTACCCCATTGGCATACTTCCAATATCCCGGCTCTACCGGACCAACCAATACACTTTTCATACGCGGAAGTGCGTAATTGAGATAAACCGGACACATCTTGCCAGATTCTCCCTCCAGACAAGTATATTCTACTCCATCCGGTACGGGAAGACGACAGAGATAAGACTGGTACCGTTCTTCCTCTTTACGGGAAAAAACAGTTCGCCCCTGCCTGTCCCGGATTGTTTTCAGCCAGACTGTTTTTGCTTCCTCCGGAACCTGCTCCATATCCAGGCTCAGGATGGTCTTCTTTCCTTTCTCAAATGAGATAGAATCCAACACAATAGCCCTGTCACACAAGCGTAAAGTCACTTTTTGTTTAGAAGATTCGGACGGTATCCGGAAAGAGTATCCTTGCGGTTGTTTAGTCCACGAAAAGTAACAAGGCTTATCATTCAATTCTATCACATAAATAGTTACGGACTTCCCTCCCATCATCACGTAAGGTGCAAACTGAGTACTGCCATCGGGTGTATCCATCACATGTCTGAACAATTGCCCGGAAGGATATATGAACCGATAATAAGGCAAGCGATCAAGATGCGCCAATCTATTCCAATGTTCAAAATCCAATGAGGCAGAATGCAAATAGTTTTTCTGCTTCATCGAGTAACTCGCCCGTTGCTCACGTGCCTGTGGTTCGGCTCCATAATAAGGCAAATCAGGTATATCATATCCCAACTGAGAGTTTACAGAAAAAGCGGTAAGATCTACATTCGGAACAGGCTCGCCATATCTATCGCGTACGTGTAATGTAGCATCTACTCTCTGTCCCGGATAAATTCGCTTCGGCAGATTCGTTTCCACAGACAGGCTGTTGGGGTAAACACGATACACACGTTTCAGTGATCTCTCTTCATTTCCCATGAAATAGAACACTTCAATGTAATAAACCGCTCGAGTATCAATGTCACCAATATGTAAGTCCAGCTCCTTTCCCGCCCCCTTTTGCAAAAGCTGATTACCTTGATAGACATACCACGACACATCCAAATTCAAAGGATTCGTCAGGCAAGCTTTCAATGAGTCGCTATCTATCTCCCCTTTCAAATCCAACTGACTATTCATATCTGCTACTGCAATACGTGATTCGTAGTTAAAAGCCGGCACTCTTAAAAGATAACCCGTAGCAGCCTGGCTAAATTTCTGCTCATAAGGTAGATGAATCTTCCGGATCTTTTTATCATTCCCACATATTAACTCAGCTTTTACACTTCTCTCCACTCCCTTGTCTAAAAATGCAAAACGTAAAGAGTCCCCCCGGGTATGATACTGCAATTCGTAGTGTGAATGATAAAAAGTGGCACGGCATCGTTGTTCTCTCCGCTCATTGTCCGGCGTCAGTAAAAGTACATTCACCTCGTATGCGCAATCTGACGGACCAAATATATCGGCAGGAATCTCAAGATGCGTTTTCCCTGCTGCATCCAGACTGATACGGCGAAACATCAAGGTATCCGGCAATGACAGTACACTTATGTAAGAATGCAGTATTGTGCGAAGCCGAACGGTGATCTCCACCTCCATTTCTTGCAAAGGCAATCCATTGGCATCTGTCGCAACAACCTCCAACTTATTTACCTGCGAAGCGTACTGCACATCCGAATGAAGCTTAGCTTCCAATTTACTTCCTGTCAATTCATAGTCTTCATAACGAAAATTGGTAGTAGCCGCTACCCGTCCCCGTTTATCACGTAACTGGATAGAGTATAGACGGTCGAGTTCCAGCTTCAATGAATCGTCCAACTGGAATTCTCCGGCAAAACCTCCCGGATGATAGGGAAGCAAAGTTAATATTTTTTTAAACTGATATCCCTTTGTCCGCATCCACAAAGAAAGCTCCTGCTTCAATGGGTGTCTGTTGCCGGACAAGGCATATGATTTGAAACGAACCGTTTCACCCGGTTTGTATTTATTTTTATCTGTTATCATATAGCTATAAAAGCTGGGACGACTCTCCTCCCGATTCCAATAATCTGAATACCAGGAAGGAACGAGATGTTTTTTCAGGTCGAAAACAGCCCGAAACTTATCCAACTCAACAGTAAGAATATGATCTTCTTCTTCCGACCAGTCTTCATAACTATATGTTTGGCTGGAGTTATCATACGAGAGACGGTTATAATCCAGACGTACTTTGGCATCATTACGGATATCACCTTCGGCATCTACCACCTGCAAAGTAAGTGCGCCATATTCTTTGAAAAGAAATACCTGAAAAGGAATAACAGGATGATAGCTGTAATTAATTTTATTTCTCTCAATATTGGCAAAAATAAAATGTCCCTCAGCCGGTTGTTCTTCCCATTTCTCCGAGAAAGAAGTAAAAGGAGTAGTAAGCACTCTCTCCCAGTCCTTAGGGCGGAAACGTCCTTTAAGAAGTTTCAATACTTCCTTATCGCTGAGCTTGAAAACAAAAGTTTCATCCGGAGCATCTTTCCAGACCAGAGGTTGTGCAAGAGTAGACAGGGAGACGAGTAGTAATCCCAATACACAGAAGTTTTTTATCATACTTCGGGAGACATTCATAGCATTCCTTTTCGTCATTTATGAAGGCATTACAGTGTTCAAAGATACAAAGTTTCTTTTAAATTATTGATAAGGAAAAGGCAAAGAACAAGAAAGTAAGTTCTAATAAGTGATTGTTCTATGATCGAAATACACAGTACATACCTACTTGCAATTTGACAAAGTGACATTCCTGATCCTCTGGAATCCTCTAATTCAGGGAAGGTTTCTCACAAGTGATAAAAATCTTCGGCATTTCCAGTTTTGACAATTCTCATTGTACGGTTTTCGAAAAATTACATAACAAAAACATCTTATTCTTTTGATATTCGTTACACAATTCAACTTTATAAATCTCTTTAACTATACTTTTAACAATTAATATTGGGGTGAATTTAGTCGTCAGTTAGCATCCGAAAACGTCTTTTAAGGCGGTTTTATTTTTTCTCGTAGAGTCTCGAGTCGTTTCTCTACGAGGTTCAAGTTGTTCCTCGTATACTCTATTAAAACCAAATGTTTCCGCAGAATATTGCTTTAATAAATGTTAACTACGAAAGATATGTCCTTTCTTCACTATGTTTTCT
>NZ_CATJGZ010000125.1:0-22973 GCF_949740115.1 Bacteroides sp. 41_26 | reverse complement strand
CATGGCATCTTTCCCAACGTTACGTGTGTCGGGAACTTGTTTTGCCAATACAACAATTTTCAAACTCATGCTATTAATTTTAGTATTAGTATTTCTACAAGTTAGTAGCCAGTAGTCAGTAGTAAGAATCTTGCTATCAAACTATCCGGTTAACTATCAGCGTGCAAATTTACGGAAACAGTTGGTTCTGACAAGAAAACCATTAAGAAAATGCACAGGTTTAAAGTTTTTGAGCAAAAGATCAGGAGGGAGGATGTAGATTTCCGCTCTTCATTCTTTGTTAAGATTAAGATAGCGAATCCAATATGTTGGGTTCCGCATAAACCACATATCCGGGATATTCCATAGCTTCATCCAACAACAATAAAATAATATTGGCATGTTCTGTCACCCAAATGGCAACAGGATAACCATCTTTCTTTTGTTCAGAGAACAATTTGTCATACAGTTGCCACAGCTTATCAGTTTTATCCTCATACGTTGGAGCTGAATAGAGTTTGCAGAAATAATCATAAAGAACATGGTAACTTTGAGTAATGTCGTTATGAAAAAGCCTTACTTCAGCAAATGGGACAGTACCGCTAAGGCCGTATGTGGTCATCAAATCGGGACTGCTATTCAGTACATCTGCATAAGAATACCAGGCTTGAGAATCTTTAGTGATGTCACTCCAATTATAAACCAGAAAATCTTTGTTATCGGTGATGGAGATATCGAGCTGATGACGGAAAATTGTCTTATTGTTTTTCCATACAGTCAGGTAAGTTTTATATTCACTGGGATACTTGAAGCAGTGTCCCCACTTCAAAGTCAGATGACTATCCATCCAATCTTCTCCTTCTTTGTGTTCAAACACTCGAAAACTACCATTCAGACCATCTACCGTCCAAACGATTGAATCGCATATAGCAGAAAGTTCACTGGAATTGATTGACTGCGAATTTTTATTATAGAGATAAAAGTTCATCATATCAAAAATGTTTCCTTTCTGTTGCTCGACGGCAAGAAGAGGCATTGGATATTCTGTCACTTTCACCTTTATTGTAGCCGTTTGTCTCGTTTCATGGTCGATTACTACTATGTCAGTTTCGCCTTTCTGTTTGCCTTTAATTTCTATTTTAGCTTTATAACTGCCAAATTCCCAAGTATAAAGGACATCAATCAGGTCTGAGTTTTTAACATCTAACGTAGTGTTTTCATGGGCAGTCAGGTCTACGATAACACTGCGTCCCTGCATTACTTCGCAGGAACTCTTAGAGAGTTCCAAATGATACTCAGGATTATTATCATCACTATTTTTGCTACAACTTGTACTAAAAACAACAAATAGAGATAGTAGTAGACTACCTAATGACAGGTTTAGTTTGTTTTTTGTTCTCATGATTATATGCTCGTATATATAACGGTACAAAGTTAAGAATATCAAATGAAAAAGTCTTGAAGTAATTCAATACTTTCGTTCTTTCCGTAATTTTCTTCGTAGATGGTTAATGGCTTCGGGTGTTACCCCAGGAAGAGATGCTATTTTCTTTAAAGTAATGTATTGTGGTAGATTTGGGCAACGCTGTAACGTAACAAATTGATGTCGTATCGTTTTAAGAATTGAAAGAATTTTTAGCACGTATCTCAGTCTGCATCTTCTTCCATGGTTTCAATCAAAAAACTAACCGGACGAAAGCCGTCATTGCACGATATCATGGCAGACTTTTCATTTTTCATCCAACCATTGTATAAATTGCTGCCGCCATGTGCCAAAGTCATCACAAAAGGTGACATACTCTCCCAGGCACTATCACACATCCCTTTGGGTTTCTCCCAACCATTAGCTATAAAAATTTGTCCCTCTTTCATATCACAAGCATGTTCCATCGGATTTTCATACTTCTCCATCAAATCTTGATAACAAGCTATTCGCATAACGGTAATCTTACATTTTTTCATAATTATATTATTGGGGGAGGTTAAAGTGATATTATAAACTTATTCCAAATACAAAATATACCTGGTTTTCGTGTGGATTTACTATGAACTTGCCAGAGATAGGAAGTGAGAAGCTCTTGGTGAATTTTAGTTCTTTGGTAGCTGATAAACCTATATTGACCACATTAAACTTGTCAGCGTACATACCCTCCCAGGGAGTGAATCCGGCTTCGATGGCAAGGTCAACTCCCTTTACATTAAAAGGATAGGAGAGTTCACAATAACTGGACCAGGCACGTTTATCGTTTTCACGATAATCGTTACCGGCAAAAGTTGTGTACCAGGCAGCAGTCAGAGGAAACTTCTCACTGATAGTATATGCTGCCCCAAATTCAAATGTATGGCCACTGTTGTGTGCCGAATAGTTGAAATAGTCAAAGGGTTCTTCTTCGCTTTGTTCGAAATAATTGGTGACATTCAGAGTTAATCCTTTGAATTCGTATTCTAATGTAAGATCTATCTCGTTATTTTCATTGCGAAATTCAGTAGATCCCCATGCCGAAAGAGTGAAATCTCCCAAGCTTATTCCTAAGGTAGGTTGTACGGAGGCATTGCCGCATTTCATACCCCGCCATATATAATTGCTAACGAAGTCGGCGTTGACAAAAACTTCTTGTGCCTGCATTATGAAAGGGCAAAGGAATAATAATAAAAATATGATTCGTTTTTTCATCCTGTTGGTTGTTTTTTTAAGTTGCAAAGATAATGCAAACCGAGAGCAGAATAAAAAGAACTTGTTCATTTTTTATGCCAAGGTGCAGCTTAGCTTCGCTTTTCGAGAAAGACAATCAAAGATTGACTGAATAAAAAACATGCTTTTTCATGATTCTGAACTTAGTATTTTAACTATTACTTAAAATGTATATTAACAGTGTATTAAATACGTACTTTTGTATGGTAAAAGTACGTACTTTTTTATTGCTTGATTGCCAAGTACTTCAGAGTATTATAAAGATTGGCAGATAAAAAACGCCTGTTCATTGATTCTTTTTCTAAAGCTTCTTCCTATTTCCTAAATTATACTATTTATTCGGGTGCTTCTGTTTCTGGTGGCGGAGGTGGCAATCATGGAGGTGGTGGACACGGTGGTTAGGGTTGGTAAGAAAACATCTGATTAGCGATAAAAACAGGCCCTTTGTCTATTCTCTTTGCAGGAGGCAGATAAAGGGCTTATTTTTATATTATTCATATTTTGTGAGAAATCGGTGGTAACTCTTATGAGCCTCCAGAAACTGGAAGAACGGCTTCCCGCACAATTGTTTATGCGGGTACACCGTTCTTATATTGTTAATTTCCGCAAGATTACAGAAATTTCCCGTTTGCGTATCATCTTTGATAGGAATACCTACATACCGGTAGGTGAAAGCTATAAAGAGCGTTTTACGGAGTATATTGAAAAACTAATGTAGTTCTTATTTGATACCTAACTTTTTCGCAATTTCTTTGGGAAGAGCATCTTTGTGCACCAGAATATTCATTGTTTTGTAAGCAACGAATGCTTTGGAAGCATACCATATTCCTTTGTATTTTCCGCTCGGACCCCAAGAGTTCTTTACCATAAAGTATTCTTTGCCATTCTGATCTTTGGCAATACCGTAGATTACCATACCATGGTCATCTGTTGTTTCCCAGTTGTCAAATGCTTGCTGACGCATCTCCTGAGTTACATTCATTTCCGGCAAAGGACGTGCAGTCAGTTCCTTACGCTTATCGGCAGCAGTAAGTCCTGTCCAGCGAGCCATATCAGAACCTGTCAGCTCAGCACCTTTTGCTGCATCCGGCATAACGGCGATACCATCACGGGTAAAACCTTGTTCGCTCACATCACTTCCCCATGCAAAAGTATACCCTTTCTTTACTGCATTATCCATTACTGCCATAAATTCATCCAACGGAAGGTTCCATGATAAACCATTGCGCCAATTGTCCTGAATTTCGATAGAGAACTGGCTATAGAAAGGATGGTGTGTATATGAAGTCAAAGATACATAGTCATCCGGATTTATACCTAATGATTGTGCAAAAGTCTGCGGAGTGTATTCTTTTCCTTTATAAGTAAACTTTTCCGGACACTGTCCCAGGTATGTATCATAGATGGCACTGATACCTTTTTGCCATACCGGAGTCAGTTTGGTTAGTTTTCCCTTGGCGATAGCATCTACATAAGCACCTGCTACGGCATCCAGCTCATTGTGTACCGGCAGTGAGTCACCATACATAATTCCTGGCATAGCTTCTTGTGGTACAAGGCCGTAATTCTTCAGACAGTACATGATATCATAGAAACTTCCGCCTGGTGAAAAGGAACTGTCACCATGATAGCGAACATAATTGCGTGCACGGTCTACCATTGTATGATGAACCACGAACATTTCAGAGAAATCATATTCTCCTTTGCCCATCCGGAGCAATTCTGATTCAAGAAAACCAAGGGCAGAGAAGCTCCAGCACGTACTCGAACGGTTCTGATTTTTGATAGATGTAATCGGATTTTCCTTAACTGTAGTGAAAACGAAGCCTTCTTCTTTTGTGTCCTGAGCTTTCATGCTCATACTGCAAATACAGAGTGCTGCCGCAATAAGAATTGTCTTTTTCATTATTATGTTGTTTTTATTATATTTATGCGACAAAGATACACGAATAACTTTGAAAATGGAAATAATTATTGCAGTTTTGCCCGGTATTGGTGTTCTGATCTTGTTGGGGAGATACATTAATTTTATTAGATTCATTGGCGAATCTTGTTCATTTGTTTTTTTGATCGAGAAGCAAATATAAATTGCACTTTGGCATAAAAAAATGAATGAGTTCATTTTATTCTGCTTCCGGTTTGCATTATCTTTGCAAAAAGAAAAGAACTATGACTCTTGACAATCAGACCGGACTGGTGCTTGAAGGTGGAGGTATGCGGGGAGTATTTACTTGTGGCGTACTTGATTATCTGATGGACCGTGATATTCGTTTTCCATATACAATCGGTGTTTCTGCCGGAGCATGTAATGGGCTCTCTTATATGTCTCGTCAGCGTGGACGCGCAAAATACAGTAACATCGATCTGTTGGAGAAGTACCATTACATTGGTCTGCGTCATTTACTCAAGAAACGAAATATTATGGATTTTGATCTTTTGTTTACTGAGTTTCCCGAGCATATCCTGCCTTATGATTATGATGCTTACTTTTCTTCTTCCGAACGTTTTGTGATGGTGACTACAAATTGCCTGACCGGAGAAGCTAATTATTTTGAAGAGAAAAGCGATAAGAATCGGGTGATTGATATTGTAAGAGCTTCAAGTAGTTTGCCATTTGTTTGTCCGATAGCCTATGTAGATAGTGTCCCGATGTTAGATGGTGGTATTGTTGATAGCATTCCTTTGCAACGTGCTATTACGGATGGATACCCTAATAATGTAGTGGTTTTAACTCGTAATCGTGGTTACCGGAAAGAGAATAAAGATATTAAAATCCCTTCATTTGTTTATCGTAAATATCCCAAAATGCGTGAAGCCCTGAGTTGCCGTTGTGCTGTTTATAATGCACAGCTCGAAATGGTGGAACGTATGGAGGATGAGGGACGGATAACTGTTATCCGTCCCGTTAAACCTGTAATGGTGGACCGCATCGAAAAAGACATTCACAAACTGACCGAATTCTATGAAGAAGGTTATGCCTGTGCTAAACACATGTTTGAGGATATTACCCTTTAATAAACTAACCGGTAACTCAAAATGAACGATTAGGCGATTATTATAGAATATCCTCCTTGAAATTTTTCGCCTGCTGCCAGGTGTTGCATCCAGTCCTTGTCTTTGTATTCTCCGGTGTAGTGTGCACGGTCGCAGCGCCCATACCATGGTTCGATACAAACAAATGGTGCATTCTTGGTTGGTGGTGACCAAAGACCTACTACTGGAGCTGTGAAGCGCAGACTCAGATAAGGTTTCTTTTCTTTGGTACAGAGAATTACTTCTTTTATCTGGCTATTTTCTATTATCAGAGCATCTTTGTCAAAGGTATGTGTATCTATTGGCAGTAGTCCGTCTGACGGGAGCTCCAACAAATACTCTTTATTAGGGTCTGCACAACCTTTTTCGGAGATAAGAATGTATTTTATTCCTTCCTTTTTATCAAATTCAAAGAATCCGCGTTCGGCATTGGACTCGTTAAATTCCGGAAAATAGAATGCCGGATGAGCGCCTATCTGGAAGTACATATCTTTATCTCCCGTATTTTTCACCGTCCATAATACGTCAATTTGTTTTCCTTGTATACGATATCCTATTTCGAGGCAGAAAGGAAAAGGGTATTTCTTTCGCGTATCTTCATTATCTATTAGTCGGTAACGCACTTCGTCAGGTTGTTCAAGTATAAGTTCAAAATCCATGTCGCGGGCAAATCCATGTTGGGTAAGATGATAAGTTACACCTTCGTGGTGATATTCATTATCCCATACACTGCCTACGATGGGAAATAACACGGGCGAATGCCGTTTCCAAAAGGTAGGGTCAGCTTGCCATAGATATTCTTTTCCGTTAGATATAATGCTGCATAATTCGGCTCCGTGAGAGGATACCTGAATGGAAAGTTGTGAGTTGGATATTGTTTTCATGATTATCTGATCTTTATTATATTTAATGCTATCTGTTATTTATCCTTCAAATGTAGCATATTTATTATTTAATCTGATAATCTCTATTGCATATTCTGTATAATAACTGATTGGAATTATTTTAGTATATATATTCTGTTCATACGATTGCTAAAGTGTTGCCGGAACTAGTTTGTATTTTATATATTTTATTGGTTGGTTACTTCCCATGAATTATAAATTCTACCTTTTAACTTTAAAAGTCCTTTGTTTACGGCTCCATGTATCAATATTGATATAGTATGAAACAAATGTGGCATGTTATTTTATGTTTTCCGCAATATCTTTGCCATAGGATTTCTATTAAGAACAACTTTATTTTTTTATTTCTTAAATTTTAATATTATGAATGAGGGTAAACATGTATTTCAGAATTGCATAATCTTTGCACTTCTTTTTTTGCATTTTATTAATAGCGAAACAATTTTGAAAATAGGCAGTAGGACTGCCTGATAACTGTTTTGAAGTAAAGTGTATCTATTTTCAGATATTGATGAAACCTCTCTTTCCTTCCTGAGAAAATAAGAGAGTGAGTATTTCGTTCTGATGGGTAACTTATATTTTTATTCTTAGAAAATGATATTTTTTATTAATGTGTATTTTAAATCTATCAAAAAACATGAAGAGACTTATCTTTAGAACAAAGCGAAGCATGGTAATCTTTCTTTTGTTACTTTTCCCTATTTTATCTATTGCACAGGTTGTGACAGGGAAGGTAATACTATTTGAGGATAAAGAAGCTTTGCCGGGTGTTAACGTTCTCGAAAAGGGAACGACAAATGGTACTATAACTGATATTGATGGAAACTTTTCTATTCATTTAAAGAGCCCGAATTCTACATTGGTTTTTTCAATGGTCGGGATGATTAAACAAGAGAAACGGGTTAATGCGGGTGATAAAGTAGATATAGTATTACAACCAGATCATTATCAGTTGGATCAGATTGTAGTGACGGGTTATTCTACTCAGAAGAAATCAGATCTGACAGGTTCTGTAACAGTTGTTTCGGTTGATGATATGATGAAATCTGCGGAGAACAATCCTTTAAAGGGTTTACAAGGGCGTGTACCGGGTATGGAAATTACTGCAAATGGTAACCCAAGTGGAGCTGCTACCGTTCGTATCAGAGGTATTGGTACATTAAATAATAATGATCCTCTTTTTGTTATTGACGGTGTGCCTACCCGTGGTGGAATGCATGAATTGAACTCAAATGATATTGAGAATATTCAGGTATTGAAGGATGCTTCCGCAGCGAGTATTTATGGCTCCCGCGCAGCTAACGGGGTCATTATTGTTACGACCAAGAAAGGGAAAGAGGGTAAAATTAAACTGAATTTCGATGCCTATGTTACCCAGACTTTTTATAATAATAAGCTGGAAGTAATGAATGCGAAAGAGTACGGACAGGCATTGTGGCAGGCTACGGTAAATAGCTCAGAAGATCCCAATAAAAATAACATTGGATATACTTATAAATGGGGATACGATGATAATGGAGAAGCTGCCTTATATGATATGTATTTACCAAAGTATTTGGATACGGATAAAACAATGCTTACTTCTGATACGGATTGGTTTGATGCAGTGTCTCAAAAAGGATTATTGCAATCATATAATCTTTCGGTGAGTAATGGAAGTGAAAGAGGGGATTACTTTTTCTCCCTGGGGTATCTGAGCAATGATGGTACATTGAAGTATACTTCTTTTGATCGTTTTTCAGCTCGTATGAATGCATCTTACCATATTATTAAAGATGTGTTGACTATTGGCGAAAACTTTTCTGTAAATCGTACATCAGAAGTACAGATTCCGGATGATAATATTTTGGACATGGCATTGAAAGCATTGCCTCTGATTCCTGTACACACAGTAGACGGCAAAGGTTGGGGAGGCCCTACAACCGGTATGAATGACCGTCATAATCCTGCTCGTCTATTGTATGATAATAAGGATAATAAATATGCATACTGGCGCTTGTTCGGCAATGCTTATATTAATCTGCAACCCCTGAAAGGATTGAATCTCCGGAGTAGTTTCGGACTTGATTATACAAATTATTATAAGCGTAACATGGTGCATAGTTATAAAACTGGTACGTTGAATAATGATTTGAGTTCTGTTACTTTGGGGGGAACTTATACAACTAAATGGACCTGGAGTAATACAGCCAGTTATGCAAAACAAATAGGTGTACATAATTTTGATGTATTGGCAGGTTTGGAGATGTATAAAGAGGAGCAGATCAATTTCTCTGCATATAAAGATGGTTTTCTGGTAGAAACTCCGGAACAGATGTGGCCTGATATGGGAATTGGAACATCCAAAGTGACAGGTGGCGCTACCAGTTATGCTTTATTATCTTATTTTGGTAAAGCCAATTACGCATATGATAATCGTTATCTTGCTTCTGTAACACTTCGTTATGATGGCTCTTCACGTTTCGGAAAAAATAATCGTTTCGGTACTTTCCCGGCATTCTCTTTGGGTTATCGAATCAGTGAGGAAGCATATATGGAGAAAACAAGAGAGTGGTTGTCTGATTTGAAATTACGCTTCGGATGGGGACAAACAGGTAATCAGGAAACGGCCAATACTGCTGTACATACACTTTATGTTACTGACTATGGTATGGGAGATCCTACCTGGACTTCTTTGAATGGTACTTCTTATGACTTGACAGGAAAAGGCGGTACTTCACTTCCTTCCGGTTATAAGAAAGTGCAACAAGGTAATCCTGATTTGAAATGGGAGACAACGACTCAAACCAATATTGGTCTCGATTTTGGCTTCTTTGATCAGAAGTTATATGGTACTGCTGAATATTATATCAAGAAAACAAAAGACATTTTGGTACAACCCCCTTATTTAGGCATCATAGGTGAAGGAGGTTATTGTTGGTACAATGGTGCTTCAATGGAAAATAAAGGTTTTGAAGTGAGCTTAGGTTATCGCGATCAAACACCTTTCGGACTCTCTTATGATATTTCCGGTAATATATCCGGTTATCGTAATAAAGTGACCAAGTTGCCGTCCGATGTAGAAAACTCTTATGGCGGAAACGGTAAGGGAGATAATATTCTGGGACGCCCCATCAATTCGTTTTATGGTTATATTGCTGACGGATTATTTCGCACAGAAGAAGATATTGCCGACCATGCAACACAGAATGGCGGAGAAGATTTGGGACGCATTCGCTATCGTGACTTGAATGATGATGGAAAAATCGATGATGATGATCGCACCTGGATTGGCTCACCTCATCCTGATTTTATGTATGGTTTGAACATTGAGCTGAGTTACAAGAACTTTGATTTAAGTGCATTCTTTTATGGAGTAAATGGCATTGATGTGAATACGTATGCAGTGAAAAGTGAAACTGATTTCTGGAGTATCAATGATGTTCGTTCCAATAAAGGTACACGTTTATTAAATGCCTGGAGCCCAAGTAATCCAAATTCGGATATTCCTGCTATCACGGCTCTAAATGAGAATGATGAAGGGCGTTTATCCACCTATTTTATAGAGAATGGTTCTTTCCTGAAATTACGGAATTTACAATTAGGATATACATTACCACGTAAAATCAGCGAGAAAGCATTTATTGAAAAATTCCGTATTTACGTTAGTGGACAGAATCTGTTTACTATTAAAAGTAAAAACTTCTCCGGGGTAGATCCGGAAAATGCAGGGTTCGGTTATCCGATACCGACCACGTTTACCGTAGGAGTGAATATTGGTTTTTGAGTTTCAAATATTATGCGAAAATAAACTAACAGAAACATGAAAAAGATAAAATATATATTGGGTTTTATTGGAGCTGCATTAATGTTTACAGCTTGTTCCGATTTTCTGGATGTAGCTACCCAAAATGGCTTGGATCCGGATCAGGCAAATGATGCAGAGAGATTTTGTAATGCTGCTTATGCTTCATTAATGAATCAACGTGATGTGAAATTATGGGCCTGGGGTGATGTCCGTTCTGATGATGCATATAAAGGTGGCGGTGGAACAAACGATGGTTATACAGAGCATTGTTATGAGACAGGTACACATATTGTGACTACTTTTGGTGAACCGGATGGATACTGGTTTGTACAGTATTGTGGTATTTCCCGTGTCAATTCGGCTCTTAATGCATTGAATATTGTATCAGAAAAAGAATTTCCGAATAAGGTGACCCGACAAGCAGAAATGCGTTTTTTAAGAGGACACTTTTATTTCTTATTGAAAATACTTTTCAAGAATATCCCTTTTGTTGATGAGACGGTCCCCGAACATCAATATCAGTTCATATCTAATGTAGAATTGACTGATGTTGAGATGTGGGATAAAATTATTGCAGATTTTAAGTTTGCTTTTGATAATCTGCCAGAGAAGCAGGCCGATTTAGGAAGAGCTAATAAATATGCCGCTGCTGCTTATCTGGCTAAGGCCTATTTATATAAAGCTTATCGTCAGAATGAAAAATATGAAGTAACTTCAATTGACGTTGATGATTTGGAAGAAGTAGTAAAATATACCGGAGAAGTCTTGAAGTCAAATTACGGTTTGGAAACAGATTTCGCTTATAATTTTATGCCGGAATTTGAGAATGGGAAAGAGAGTATTTTTGCCATTCAATTCTCTAAAGATGATGGTACAATGTTTGGTAACCTGAATTTTGCAGATTTTCTTTCTGTTCCGCAGGGATTGGGATGTTGTGATTTCCATAAGCCGAGCCAGAATCTCGTAAATGCGTTTAAGACGAGCAAAGGACTGCCGATGTTCAAGGTAAACAACGGTGTATATTCGGAGAATTATGATATAGCCAATTATTCGAAAAGTAAAGCGGCTGATCCTCGTTTATTCAGTACGGTAGCAATGGATGGTTTTCCTTATAAATACAATGAGGATCTTCTTTTCCAGAATTCGTGGAATCGTAACCCGGAAGTATACGGTAATTATGCTTCATTGAAAGAGAATGTAGACCCTTCCTGTGATTGTTTTGTTAACCTTTCTCCGTATTATGCCAATTCGATGAATAAAATTCTCATTCGTTTTGCCGATGTTTTATTGATAAGAGCTGAAGCTTTGATTGAATTAAACCGTGAACCGGAAGCGTTACCTTTAATAAATCAGGTTCGTCAACGTGCACAGGATAGTGCGAATGGGATGGTAAATTATAGTGATCCGGATTTGAAACCGGTTATGGAAGTTGCACTTTATGAGGATGGAAACAATTGCACCTGGAATCAAGACTTTGCCCGCTATGCTTTGAGATGGGAACGACGTCTGGAATTTGCAATGGAAAATATGCGCTTTTTTGATCTGGTTCGTTGGGGGATTTGCAGTGAAACGATGAATAAGTATTTTCAATCGGAAAAAGCAAGACGTTCCTATCTGAAGGAAGCCGTATTTACAAAAAATAAAAATGAATATGTTCCTATACCTCAGCAGCAGATAGGTTATAGTAAAGATTTATACAAGCAGAATTACGGATGGAAATAATCTTAAATAGACAATTCATGAAAAAGTATTTTAGTTTAATAATGATAATGTTGTCTGTATCTTGCCTGTTTCTGACAGCTTGTGATGACGACAAACGTGATTCATTGGATTTCTCACAAGACGTGAATATTCATGAGTTTACAATAAATGGGGTGCAAGGAGTTATCGATAATGAAACCATGATGATCAAGGTAATGCTTCCGCCTAAGTCGGATGTTACTTCATTAGTGCCTGATATTAAGGTTGCAGATAACGCTGTTATAACTCCGGGTAGTGGCGAATCACAGAATTTTTCCGGAAATGTGGAATATAAAGTGACAAACGGTAATTTATATAATACTTATAAAGTATCAGTTGAAGTATTGAATGCCAGAATTACTAAGTTTATACTCAATGGTAGATATGTCGGTACGATCGATCCTGTTAATAACACGATTAGTGTAACAGTTCCTACCACTATTGATATCACAAAACTGATTCCTACAATCGAATATACAGAGGGAGCTACTATTTCTCCGGAAAATTCGAAAATACAAGATTTCACTAACCCTGTGGTTTATACACTTACTTATATGAATGAAACCTTTACTTATGAGGTTTCTGTAATACAAAGTGATCATACCTATGCATTCCTGGGTACGGCCGAAACCATTGACGGACTGACTAATGCTGATGAAAAGACTGCGGCAGAATGGATGATGGAAAATATTCCGAACAGTAAATATGTATCATTGGAGTCATTGAAAGATGGCGCTGCTTCGCTCAATCAGTTTACAGCGGTATGGTTCCATTATGAACAAGCGAATACACTGCCGGTTATTGCTGCTAATAAGAATGTGACAAATGTAATTAAAGGATATTACAGCAATGGTGGTAATATTTTCCTTTCCGGAACAGCTTGTCTCTATACGGGAAGTCTGGGTATCACCCCTGCTGCATATACTCCAAACAATGCTTTTGGCAGTTTTGGTGATGCCGGGCAGGTGAATGCTCCTGGTGAACTTTGGGGTATTGCTATTACCGGTTGTGAAGAGCATCCTATTTATAAAGGAGTGACAATTGATAAAACCACTCAATCGTGGCCGGTAGTTTGGCTTGTTGGGAAAGAGATATCCTGGAGAAGGAATATCGGATGTCCGTGGGATCTTGTTGCCCCTTATACACAAGACTGGGCAGATTGGGCATCAAAGACGGGTGGTACACCATTGGCTTCTTTCAATTGGGATGATGATTGTAATGAAAAAGTTGCTGTTTCGGTATTTGATGGTATCGAAGGTGGAAAAGGAACTGCTGTTTGTATCGGAGCCCCGTCTTATGACTGGTATTATGAGAAAGAAAATGTGTCGTCAAATTCATACTATTCTAATATAGAAAAGATGACGTTGAATGTTTTCAATTATCTCACTAAATAATTGGTGTAAAATGATACATCGTTGCTTGTCAACGATGTATCCTATCCTTTACTATAAACAACAAACTTATTTTTTTAGTAGTCAAAATAAATAGAGATCATAATTATGAAAAAGTATATCTATGTTTTGTTTATGTTCGCAACTTTCAATTTATGGGCATGTAGTGATAGCGAACCTTCAAATGGCGGAGGAGAAGAGGTGGTGGATAAAACCACTGATTGTCAATCTGCCAGCGAGAAAGGTGCTTATACTACTTGGTATAAACCTGCAAATGGCTGGGTAGGTGATCCGATACCTTATTATGATGACGGTAAATTTTATATTTTCTATTTACAGGACTGGCGTTCGGGGTATCCTTTCTTACATCCATGGCATATGGTTTCTTCCACCGATCTTTCTTCTTTTACTTTTGGTGGTGAAACCATCCCTTGTGGGAAAGAAGAAGAGCAGGATGTTGCTTTAGGAACAGGTGGTGTAATTAAAGATCGTATTACCGGAGAATACTGTGCGTTTTATACAGGTCATCAATGGAAGTGGCAGGAGATGGGAGTACCTACACAGGCTATCTTATTAACTACCTCTAAGGATATGAAGACCTGGACAAAGAAGGGTGAACATAATTTCTATCTCTCTCTTAGGGGACAAAGTGGATATGTGGAAAATGATTGTCGTGATCCACATGTATTTTATGATGAAGAAGACGGATTGTATAAAATGGTGGTGACAACCCATACGAATGCAGGGGCAACACTGGCTTTATTTACATCTAAAGAGTTGCAGAATGCAAAGGCATGGACATTACAGGAACCTCTTTATACAGATCCGGCTATTTGGGTCATGGAGTGTGCTGATGTCTTTAAGGAAGGAGAGTATTGGTATTTGACTTATTCGAATGTAGCCGATCGTAAAGTACATTATCGTTATGCCAAGTCACTGAAAGGGCCATGGATAAAACCTGCCAATGATATATTTGATGGCATTGCTTTCTATGCCGGAAAAACGATGTCAAACGGAAAAGAACGTTACTTGGCGGGATGGTGTCCGACGCGTATCGGTGATGGTGATCCCGATCAGTGGGGAGGTTCTTTGGTTTGCCATCATATGTTGTTTAATGCTGACGGAACCATTGATCTTAAACTTCCTGACGGAATTGATAAGAAGTTTACTACGTTGAAAAAGACAGTACTTATTGATAAATCCGGGAAAGCTGTCAAGAAAGAGAATTCATATGTTCTTTCGGATGTGGCTTCAGTGTCCTTCCCGCGATTGGATAAGACATGCAAAATAGAAGCAACTGTCAAAGCCACCGGCGATGAAGATGTTTTTGGGTTTGCTTTTGGAGCATGTGATGATAAAACAGAAGTTTATTCTATTCGTTTTGATTTGAAATCCAAGAAAATGATAATGTCAAAAGATGATTTGACACGTGGGACTACTCCTGCACAAACCGATGTTACATTGGCAGTTCCGGCCGATAAACAATTTAAGGTGAAGATTGTGGCTGAAAAATCAGTTTGTGTGATGTATGTAAATGATAAGATTGCATTCTCTAATCGTATAGACAAAATGCCTAAAAATCCTTGGGCAATTTTTACAGATAAGGGAACCGAGATTTCTTTCTCTGATATAAAAGTATATGAATAATCCTTTATTTAATAAATTAAAACATTGATAACATGAAAAAGACATTTTTACTCGTTGCTGCACTTGCTGCCACTTCTACATTATTGGCTCAAGATGATTTAGTTATTTATGGTGATGTAACTTCGGGCGTTGAATGGCACAACTTTGCCGGTCCGACAAATGTACAGGAAGTGGATAATCCAACTCCGGATGCGGTTAATTCGACAGCTAAATGTATCTCAATGAATCGTCCTAAAGAGACGGGTGGCTCTGACGAGATAGGATGGCCTTGGGAAGGCGCTTTATCCGAGAGTTTTAGTGTGCCTAATATTACTGACTATAATTCGATTTCGATGTTAGTAAAAAAGCCCTATCCTGGGAAAGTTTGCCTTGAATTACAGAGTCCAACAGGAGGAAGCGGTATGATATATGCAGAATATACTGCCACCGATGATTCCTGGCAGAAGTTGACATTTCCGATCATAAATGTTTCAGGGCTTGGAGCAACCGGACTTACCAAAATATTGATTGAAATTCATCGTGAAGATGAAAATAACAATGATGATTTCGAAGATTGCATTATGTATGCCGATGAGATTACTTTACATAAGGCTATGCCGGAATTTGGTTTTAATGGAGAAGATAAAATTGCTGGTGGATGGATTCCTTTCCCGGGAGATGAGTTCAGCAGAAAAGCCAGAATTGTTGCTAATCCGGATCAGACAGGTATCAATACCACTGACAAGTGTTTGTGGATTAAGAGAGAAAAGAATGATGAAGTATTTTCCGGTGCCATTAATCGTAATTTTAAGGTGAATAATTTAAATGAATTCAGATGTATGACGATGATGGTAAAGAAGAGTATAGCAGGACCGGTAAGTCTGGAGTTACAGTCTCCTGGTGAGGAAAAGAAACAAATTCTGACAGCTGATTATACAGAGGTGGGTAGATGGCAAAAATTAGAATTTGTATTCCCTGACAATTTGTTGGAGGGTGCTCCATTGCAAATTATTATTTTGCAGGCTCATGTTGTAGATACGAAAGAAGATGCAAGTTTTACCGAACCTGTGGATATATATGTAGATGAGCTTTATTTGTCGAGTGAAACTGTATCCATTCCTTTATATTCAAAGGATAAGAAAGAAATTGTGAAGACTGAGATTTATGATATCAGAGGAATGCTTATGACAACATTCGGTGCAAACGAAGAAGCCGTTATAGACAATCTGGAAAAAGGAGTTTATGTTGTTCGTCAAACAGATAAAGAAGGAAATGTGACGGTTGAGAAAATGATGAATAGATAATTTTAGTATGTATGGAAAGTGAAGAGGAGGGATTGAACATGACTCTTCACTTTCTTTTATAAAACTTTAAAGAATGCCGATATGAATTATACACGCTGTTTGCTTTTGTTGTTTAGCATGATGTCGTTTTTTTCTTGTAAACAAGAAAAATATGATATTACCTTTAGCTCATTATTAGATGAAATGGTTGATTACGAAGAGAGTGCCCGTTTTCCCGCCATACCATTTTCTTGCCGTCAGGAAAGTAGTTACGACCGCCGTTCTGTTCATCCGGACTCAGCAGGCTGGTTTGCCAATAATGATGGTTTTGGGATAATCCGTGTTGATACAATCAATGGGAGAAAAGAAAATGTTTTATTTGATCAGGATGGTCCGGGCGTTATTACGCGTTTCTGGTTAACAACAATGGATAAACGTGGTATAATGCGTTTTTATTTTAATCATGCCGGGGATGCCCAATGGGAGATACCGGCTTATGATTTGCTCCGTTCCGGTTTGTCAATAGGTAAAGAATTAGTGCAGGAACATCCGAATTATACTCCGGATGGAAAAGGAGGTAATACATTGTTTTTACCCATACCCTATAGTAATGGATGTAAGATAACATTTGAATTACCGGATTCAATTGAGCCTTCTCCTAAATACTATGGAATAAATTATCGTAGTTATCCGGTAGGAACAAAAGTTGAAACTTTTTCTGTTGAGCTCGTAGAGCAGAATAAAGATAAGATATTATATGTGGATTCATTACTCCGGAATTATCCTTCTTATGAGAAGGGAACATTGTTAACTGAATCCAAAGAGTTGTTTTCAAAAGATTCATTGTCGGTTGCTTTGCCCGAAGGAACGAATGCTGTCCGTTTATTATCTATAAATATTCAGGTGGATTCAGTACATTATGAACAGGCGATGCGCGAACAGGTTATTAAAATGAGTTTTGATGGTGTGGAGACAGTTACCGTGCCTTTGAGTGATTTCTCGGGAGCAGGTATGGGAGCACACAAATCAGATAGCTGGTATGTTTCTGCTGATGGCAAAGGGCATGTACTTAGCCGTTGGGTAATGCCTTATCAGAGTAATGCGTTTTTTAAACTTGTGAACCTATCTTCTACCACAGTAAAAGCTGATATCGAAATACGTGTGGATGATTGGAAATGGGATGAACGCAGCCTTTATTTTCATTCTTCATGGAGACAGGAAAATGGCATTCATGTAGAAGCAAATCCGGATAATGATGCGGCATGTATCGATTGGAATTTTGCAACATTAAATGGGCGTGGAGTTTATAAAGGAGATGTATTATCGCTTTTTAATCATACATTAGCATGGTATGGAGAAGGAGATGAAAAGATATGGGTGGATGATGATAAAGACTTTCCTTCTCATTTTGGCACAGGCACAGAAGATTATTACAATTGTTCCTGGGCTCCTGTCATTCCTTTCTATACACCGTTTGGAGGGGCAACCCGTGCAGATGCTGAAACGTCAATCGGGTATAATACATTTTTCCGAACCCGTAGTCTGGATCAGATCCCGTTTAATAGACACCTTCGTTTTGATATAGAAATGTTGAGTTGGATATCGGGTGAGGTTGATTATGCTGCTACTGTATATTGGTATGGTGATCTGAACGCAAAAGCAGAAAACAGCACATTGATAGAGGAGGTAACACGTCCTTTACTGCCTCAACCAGCGGATCCGGCCGCTTACAAGATTGCAACGAATGCGATAGAGTTTGAAAAATTAACTCCCACAGCAAAATCCGAAGAACTATTTACTGATGGTCAGGGCATGCTTACTTTCTCTAAAGGAAAGTGGAGTGGGAGTAAGCAATTGATCTGTACACATGGGAAAACTGGTAGTTTTATTGAATATGAATTTGAGGTGCCTGAGAATAAACCATATGATATAACTGTTCATGGAACAAAAGCACCGGATTATGGTATTATCGGCTTTTATGTAAATGGACATAAATCTCCAACCTTGTTTGATGGTTGCAGTGCGCCTAAATATGGTGTTGTTAATTCCGGGGCTATTCGCATCGGACGCTATGATCCGGAGAATGGAAAAATACGTCTAAAAATAGAGCTGGTTGGTAAGAATGAAAAGGCCCATGGTACGGGTGGTATTTTCGGATTAGATTGTTTGATATTAAATGCTGTGAAATAAATGATTGAGTAAAATATATAAAAGACAGACGTATCATTATTAGTATAGAATGAATCAAATATTATAAATACCGAATATTCAGACTTGGGCAAATGAGAACCCATGTAACAAATATAATATAGTTTGCAATAAATGTGATAGGCGTTCTATGCTATGGCGCCTATCTTTGCAGCAGTAGAATTTAAAAATCTTAATACCATAACAACATGTTTCATTTAAAAGATTCCTGGCGGAAAATCGGAAAAACACTTTCCTTGTTTATAGTAGGGACTGCTGCTTCTGTCTGTTCTTGTCCGGCTATAAATCCTCCTTTCGTGATTAAACATTTAGGTGACGGACAAAGTATTGTCCAGATAGAAGAGCAGAAAAAGTTTTTGCTTCTTCCGGTAGAAGAGGCTTCGCCCGAAGCAAAATTGTATATGATAGCTGATAACGATGTAGTGCGTAACATGAATGTCCGTTTGGCTGTTAATAAAGTAGATTACTTTGTACCAGTCGACCTTACCGGATTTGATAACAAACATCTTTCTTTCAATTTTCAGCTTATTCCGGATTCGGCTATATGTTGGAAAGAGATGAAACTTTCTGATGAATATGATACTTCCAATTGTGAAAAATTCCGTCCGGTATATCATTTTACACCAGCTTATGGATGGATGAATGATCCGAATGGGATGGTATATAAGGATGGTGTTTATCATCTGTTTTATCAACACAACCCTTACGGTTCTATGTGGGGGAATATGCATTGGGGACATGCTACCAGTACGGATTTAGTAAATTGGAAGCATCATGGCGATGCCATCTCTCCGGATGCACTGGGTACGATCTTTAGTGGTTCATGTGTGGTAGATAAAGACAATACTGCCGGATTTGGTGCCGGAGCCATAGTGGCTTTTTATACCTCGGCAAGTGACCGTCAGGTACAGAGTATGGCTTACAGCCTCGATAACGGAAAGACATTCAAAAAGTATGCCCGTAATCCCATTCTTACTTCCACCCAACGTGATTTTCGTGACCCGAAAGTGATATGGCATGAAGATACAAAGAAATGGATTATGATTCTTGCTGTAGGACAGGAGATGCAACTTTATTCTTCTCCTAACCTGAAAGACTGGACTTTGGAAAGTAAATTCGGTGAAGGACAGGGGGCTCACGGTGGTGTATGGGAATGTCCTGATCTTATAGAACTACCTGTCGAAGGCACTGAATTAAAGAAATGGGTACTTATCTGTAACCTTAATCCGGGGGGGCCGTTCGGTGGCTCGGCCACGCAGTATTTTGTGGGTTCATTCGATGGACAGAAGTTTGTAAATGACTCTCCGGCTTTAACCAAATGGATGGACTGGGGGAAAGATCATTATGCTACAGTAACCTGGAGTAATGCCCCCGAAGGCCGTCACATCGCTTTGGCATGGATGAGTAACTGGGAATATGCGAACAATGTTCCGACTCAACAATACCGTAGTGCAAACTCTGTACCTCGTGATCTTTCACTCTATACTTTCAATGGGGAGACTTACGTGAAGTGTACTCCTTCCAAGGAGTTACTTAAGTTACGAGATAAAGCAATAAAGAAGCGTACTTTCAAAGTAGACCGTACTTATAATATGGATAAGCTTTTTGCCGACAACACGGATACTTACGAAATAGAGATGACTATCAAAAATAAAAATGCCGAAGTTATCGGATTTCAACTATTCAATTCAAAAGGAGAAGAAGTGGAGATGAGCTACAATCTGATTGAGAAGAAATTCTCTATGGATCGTACAAAGAGTGGAAATGTATCATTCAGCAAAGATTTTCCAACTGTTACAATGGCTCCTATCGGGGGTAGTAATGAAATGAAACTTCGTCTGTTTATTGATAAATCGAGTGTTGAAGCTTTCGGCGACGATGGCCGGTTTGCGATGACGAACCTTGTGTTCCCATCGGAACCTTACAATCGCATTAGTTTTTATGCCAAAGGCGGAAGCTATAATGTGACTTCATTTACTGTGTATAAATTAGTAGTAAGTAGATAGTAGTAAGTAGTGGATAGTTCTGCTTTATCTAAGCAAAACATTTCTACTTAACTACTTCTCAACTTAAAAACTTCCCAACTTAACAACTCAAAAATAATGGAAAATACTAAAAATGCTTCGCTAACGAAGCTTGTCCCGGTGATGCTTTGTTTCTTTGCTATGGGATTTGTTGATCTTGTAGGTATCGCCTCTAATTATGTAAAAGCAGATCTTGGTCTGACAGATGCTCAGGCAAATATCTTTCCTTCACTGGTATTCTTTTGGTTTCTTATCTTTTCCGTACCTACAGGTATGTTGATGAATCGTATCGGACGTAAAAAAACGGTACTTCTTAGTCTTGTAATCACTTTTGCATCTTTGGTTCTCCCTATTTTCGGAGATGGTTATGTATTGATGCTTGTTTCGTTTTCTTTGCTTGGTATTGGTAATGCCTTGATGCAGACTTCACTGAATCCATTACTTTCTACTATTGTTAGTGGTGACAAACTTGCCAGTAGTCTTACCTTCGGACAGTTTATAAAAGCCATTGCTTCTTTCCTTGCTCCTTACATCGCTATGTGGGGGGCTACACAAGCCATTCCTTCATTCGACCTTGGCTGGCGTGTACTTTTCCCCATTTACATGGTTATATCGATTGTTGCCATTCTGTTACTGAATGCTACATCGATAGTAGAAGAACCGGAAGAAGGAAAGCCTTCCACTTTTATGCAGTGCCTGGCTTTGTTGGGTAAACCTTTTATTTTACTTTCATTCGTCGGGATTATGTGTCATGTGGGGATTGATGTGGGTACAAATACTACTGCTCCGAAGATTCTTATGGAGCGTTTAGGCATGACATTAGCAGATGCAGGTTTCGCAACCAGTCTGTATTTTATCTTCCGTACCATAGGTTGTCTTTTAGGATCCTTTATTCTGCGTAAAATGTCATCTAAAACTTTCTTTGCTATCAGTGTGTTTTTTATGTTGATGGCAATGGCAGGATTGTTTATTTTCCATGACTTGATGATGATTTACATTTGTATTGCTTTTATAGGATTTGGTAATTCAAATGTATTTCCTATCATTTTCTCTCAGGTATTATTGTTTATGCCGAATAAGAAAAATGAAGTTTCCGGTTTGATGATCATGGGGCTTTTCGGAGGAACAATTTTCCCTTTGGCAATGGGAGTTGCTTCTGACGCCATCGGACAGAGCGGTGCGGTAGCCGTAATGACGGTTGGAGTAGCATATCTCTTATTCTACACTTTCCGCATTAAAAAGTAATTTAAGTTGTAAATAGTTTAATCGTAAATTAGTATGAATAACATAATCGTAGGAATGGGTGAGGCACTATGGGATGTGCTGCCCGAAGGAAAAAAAATAGGTGGTGCTCCGGCAAACTTCGCTTATCATGTATCGCAGTTTGGATTTGACAGCCGTGTGGTAAGTGCTGTTGGCAATGATGCGTTAGGGGATGAAATCCTTGAGGTATTCAAAGAAAAGCAGTTGAAGCATCAGTTGCAAGTGGTGAATTATCCTACCGGAACCGTACAGGTAACGCTCGATAGCGCTGGTATACCTCTTTATGAGATTAAAGAGGGGGTAGCCTGGGACAATATTCCATTTACTGATGATCTGAAACGCTTGGCGCTCAGTACTCGTGCTTTCTGCTTTGGTTCGCTGGCGCAACGCAATGAAGTGAGTCGTGTTTCTATCAATCGTTTTCTTGACGCGATGCCCGATGGAGATGAGCAGTTGAAGATATTCGATATCAATCTTCGTCAGGGGTTTTATACCAAAGAAATCATTCGTGAGTCTTGCCAGCGTTGCAATGTACTGAAGATTAATGATGAAGAATTGGTTGCTATCAGCCGTATGTTCGGTTATCCGGGTATCGATCTTCAGGACAAATGCTGGATCCTCCTCGCTAAATACAATTTGAAGATGTTAATACTGACCTGTGGAACCAACGGGAGCTATGTATTTACTCCGGGCGTAGTCTCTTTCCAGGAGACACCCAGAGTACCGGTAGCCGATACGGTGGGGGCAGGTGATTCGTTTACGGCTGCTTTCTGTGCTTCGTTATTGAAGGGTAAGAGTGTGCCCGAAGCCCATAAACTGGCAGTTGAAGTTTCTGCATATGTATGTACTCAGAGTGGCGCTATGCCTGAGTTACCACAGGTTTTGAAAGACAGATTATCGTAACTTATGTCTGTTTGTAAAGCGCTGATAATGAGTTGATATAAGAGTGACTTAATACAGATTTACTTTACACCGTTTTAACATTATAAAAATTCATATGGCAAGTAAAGTATTTCCTCGTTGTAGGTATAGTTTAGATTTT